>JASKZW010000051.1 GCA_030147425.1 Tissierellales bacterium | reverse complement strand
GCTGATAAAACTAAAATTCCTACAGACCCTAGGCTTATATCTCCAGCTGAAGTTTTATTTGCACCTAGTTTTTCAATTGATAAATATATTCCTGTTAGTCCTATAAATATAGCTATGATTATTGTTGATAGTATCTTCCTATCTTTTTCTAATTCATATTTTAAATAATTTAATAACATTTTTCTACACTCCTTTTGAATAGATAGATTTATAAATAGAGTCTAAATCATCTTCATACTCTTCTATTAAATCATCTACACTTTTATGAAGAATCTTTTCCCCATCCCTTATAAAGAGAGCCTTATTAAATAAATTTTGTAAATCCTTAACCTGATGGGTTGTTATTAGAACTGCCCCTTCAGGATTATAGTTTGCTAAGATTGAATCTATAATCTGATCCCTAGCCAAAGGGTCAACTCCTGCAATTGGTTCATCCAATATATATAGTTTAGCCTTCCTAGCTAAGACTAAGGCTAAGCTAAACTTCTCCCTCATTCCCTTGGACATAGTATCAATCCTATAATCTTCCTCTAAATGCATAAAGTTTAAAAGTTCCTTATAAATCTCCATATCAAAATTAGTAAACAATCTATTATAGTGTTTTGCAATAAAACTCGTTGTCATATTTCTAGAAAAGAAACTTTCATCAGCTAAGTAGGCTATATCGTCCCTATTTTCATTGCCTATACTCTCCCCATCTAATAAAATTTCCCCCTTATAATTTCTTATCATTCCTGTTATACATTTTATAAGGGTAGTTTTACCGCTTCCATTTGGTCCTAAAACTCCTAAAATATCACCTTTTTCAACTTGAAAGGACAGGCCCTTTAAAATAGTTTTCTTGCCATATTTTTTTTCTAAGTTTTTTACTTCTAATAAATTACTCATTGTCCCCCTCCTTTATTAAGTACTTTTCTAACTTAGTTCTTATCTCTTCCTTACTATAACCCAGTTCTGTCATAGTCTTTATAAAGCTAATAACTAGCTCCTTGGATTTTTCTTCCCTTATTTGATATATAATATTCTTATCTTCTGTTACAAAGCTTCCTAGTCCCCTTTTAGTATAAATAATATTCTCTGCTTCTAGCTCCCTATAGCTTCTCTGGACTGTATTAGGGTTTACTTTAAAGCTTGTAGACAGTTCGCGAACTGAAGGAAGTTTTTCTCCAGGCCCTAGTCGGCCTGAGCATATATCAAACTTAACCTTATATACTATCTGAGTATATATTGGTAAATCTTCTTTAAATTTCATTTATTCACCCCTTGTCTTGCTGTGTTAGTTATATAGTACACTAGTATATTAATAAAGTCAACATAAGCAAAAACTACCTTTGCCTATATTGACTTAGTAATTGTGTGTATTTTTTATCTAATTTTAAAAACTGATGGTTTTTACTTGAATTTAAATTATAATTATCTATTTTACTTATAGGAAGCATTCCAATAGAAGTTCCTGACATAAAACAAGCATCTATACTCTTAAGTTCATCTAATTTTAGTGGCTCAAAAACTATATCCATTTCTATCTCTTCAGCTGCCCTCAATATATGCTTTCTAGTAATACCTTGTAAAACTAAATGGCCAGGAGCTGTGATTAGCTTTTCATCTTTTATAAAGAAAATATTTGACCTACTTCCCTCTAAAATTTCCTTGTCCTTATTGTATAATAAGGCCTCAAAGGCCTGATTCTTTTCTAACTCTAAGGCAACTTTATCCCGAAAAGTCTTAGCACTATACTTTATATTTGGATTTTCTCTTTCATGAAAATAAAGTATAGTATTTACACCTTCTTCATAATAATCCCTAGGCGGATAGAAGCTTTTTATAAAGTATATTAGAAGATTATATTTTCCTTCCTCTTCAAATAAAACTAACTTTACATTATTATTTTTCACCTGAGATTTTTCTACTAGCCTTAATATTCTTTCGCCAATTTTCTCATAATCTACAGAGTAATTTATAGAAAACTTTAAAAGAGAATTAGAAAATCTTTCAAGATGATCCTGTAAAAAACTAGGATTCCCCTCATATACTCGTACAACTTCATAAACTAAAGGCTTGGCCCTAGGACTAGGTTTAAAATCCTTAATATTAATCATCTCATCATTCACATATATATAGTCTTTAATAGCTTCTCCTTCCATATTCTACCTCCATTATAGTATCGGTGATAATAATCTTGAAATTGATTCCTTTATTTTCACCATATTAGATCTATTAGCATATTTTTCTCTTGTAATTTCTTCGCATACTTCTAAGTCTTTAAAAAATTGATCTGCCATTTTTTTATTTACTTCCCTGTCATAAATAAAAGCATTAACTTCAAAGTTTAATTCAAAACTCCTAATATCTAAATTAGCTGTTCCTACTGAGGTCATAATGTCATCAGTTAAAAAGGTTTTGGCATGCAAAAATCCATCTTCATAGGTATAGAATCTTACCCCTGCTTCTAGTAACTCACCTATATAGGATAGACCTGCCCAATAGACAAATATATGGTCTGGTTTGTTAGGAATCATAACCCTAACATCTACTCCTGATAGACCTGCAACCTTTAGGGCCTCTAATATTGATGTATCAGGAATAAAGTAAGGTGTCTGTATGTAGACCCTTTCCTTTGCATCTGATATCATTTTTAAATAGCCATCCTTTATACTAGGCCACTTAGAGTCAGGCCCACTAGAAACTATCTGTATTCCAGTCTTGTTATCCTTATTAAAATCACCTATATCTACTCTTGTTGTAGCTGTATCTCCCTTAGCAGCAAAACGCCAGTCCTTAAAAAATCTCCACTGAAGCCCATTTATAGCACTTCCTTTGATTTTTATATGAGTATCCCTCCAATTTCCAAACTTCTTATAAAGTCCTAAATACTCATCTCCAATATTGAATCCTCCGATAAAGGCTTCCTTTCCATCTATAATACAAATCTTCCTGTGATTCCTATAATTTATCCTTAAAGTAAAGGCAGGAACCAAGGGTGGGAAAAATACCTCCACCTCTCCACCTGCTTCTTTAAGCCTTTTAACATAGGCTTGATCTATACTTCTTCCACCCATCCCATCATAAAGTACCTTTACTTCCAAGCCTTCACTGGCCTTTTTTGTCAAGGCATCAAATATTTTACTACCTATTCCATCTGTCTTCATAATATAGTATTCTATATAAATATATTCTTCTGCCTTATTTATACTATCCAGCATAGCCTCAAACTTATCATCCCCATTAAAATATAATTCAACCTCATTATCCTGGGCAAAATAAGAAGAACTTGTCAATATATGCATCTCTATTATTTCTTTATATCTTTCATATTCTGGAACCTTATATTTAAAACTACCTTCTCGCATTTCTTTTAATTGATAGTAGGTCCTTTCCCTATACATAATATCCTCTTTTTGTTTTAAGGTAAACATTTTCTTCTTGCTCATATCCTGGCCTAAAAAAAGATAGAGTAAAAAGCCAATGCCTGGTAAAAATGTAAATACCATAAGCCATAGCATAGTAGTTGTCGGATTTCTTCTTTCAAAAAATACTAAGAGTATAGCAAATAAAATATTTAACCAGACTAGATTTTTTAAAAACCAAAAGAGCCCCTGTGATATATATGCCATTTCTTCACCCCATTATTTATTCTTTGACTTATATCTCTTCCCTGACTTTAATATTTTCTTTCTCATTCTTAAATTTTTTGGAGTTACTTCTACAAGCTCATCATCTTCTATAAATTCTAGCATTTCCTCTAAGGACATTTCCTTAGCTGGTGATAATTTTAAAGCATCATCGGAACCAGCTGCCCTAACATTAGTTTGTTTCTTTTTCCTGCAAACATTAACATCTATATCTAAACCCTTTAAATTAGAACCTATTATCATTCCTTCATAAACAGGAGTTCCTGGTCCTATAAAAAGTATCCCCCTATTTTCTGCTGAATGAAGGCCATAAGAAGTTGCTACTCCTTCCTCAAAGGAAATTATTGATCCTTCTTCTCTTTTT
>JASKZW010000049.1 GCA_030147425.1 Tissierellales bacterium | reverse complement strand
AATCCCAGGGTGGAGGAAATAGGGTAATGTCCTTTGGTAAGTCTAAGGCCAAACTCCACAAGGATGGGAAGGATATGGTTAGTTTCGAGGATGTAGCAGGTTTAGAAGAGGAAAAGGAAGAGTTAGGAGAAATTGTTGACTTTTTAAAGGATCCTAAGAAATATACAGATATAGGTGCCCGTATACCTAAGGGAGTTCTTTTAGTAGGACCACCAGGAACAGGTAAGACTTATCTGAGTAAGGCTGTAGCAGGAGAAGCTAAGGTGCCTTTCTTTAGTATTTCAGGATCAGACTTTGTTGAGATGTTTGTAGGGGTAGGAGCTAGCAGGGTTAGGGACTTATTTGAGGAAGCTAAAAAGAACTCACCTTGTATAGTTTTTATAGATGAGATAGATGCAGTAGGTAGAAAAAGAGGTGCAGGTGTAGGTGGAGGGCATGATGAAAGGGAACAGACCTTAAACCAGCTATTAGTTGAAATGGATGGTTTTGGAAACAATGAAGGTATTATAGTTATGGCAGCTACTAATAGGCCTGATATATTAGACTCAGCTATCTTAAGGCCAGGTAGATTTGACAGGCAAATATATGTAGGTTTACCAGATGTAAGAGCTAGAGAGGCTATTTTAAAGGTTCATACTAGGAATAAGCCTTTGGCAGAAGATGTAGACCTATCAGTTATAGCTAAGAGAACACCAGGTTTTTCACCAGCTGACTTAGAAAACCTAACTAATGAGGCTGCCTTATTAACAGCTAGGGAAGGTTTAACTGAAATTCCTATGCATATTATAAATGAAGCTTCTATTAAGGTAGTAGCAGGACCAGAGAAGAAGAGTAAGGTAGTTAGTGAGAAGGAAAGAAGGCTAACAGCCTATCATGAAGCTGGCCATGCTATAACTTCTAGGGTTTTACCTAATAGTGATCCAGTTCATATGGTAACTATTATACCTAGGGGAATGGCTGGAGGATTTACTGCCTATATACCAGAGGAAGATAGAAGTTATATGACTAAAAAGCAAATGGAAGATGAGCTAGTAAGCTTATTGGGAGGAAGGGTGGCAGAAGCCCTTGTCCTAGATGATATAAGTACAGGAGCTCAGAATGATATAGAGAGGGCAACAAAAATTGCCAGAGATATGGTTACCCACTATGGTATGAGTGATAAGCTTGGACCAATGACCTATGGAAATGATGATAATGAAGTATTTGTAGGTAGGGACCTAGGAAGAACTAGGGACTATAGTGAGGAAGTTGCAGCAGAGATAGACAAGGAAATGAGAAGATTAATAGATGTTGCCTATGAAAAGGCAGAAACTATATTAAAGGAAAATATGGATGCTCTTCACAGGGTTTCTGAAGCATTGTTAGAAAAGGAAACTTTAAATGCTAAGGAATTTGAAGAAGTTTTTATAGGATAGGAAAAGTGTAGCAAAGGCTACACTTTTTTTATTAGTTTATATTAACAGAATTTTGAAAAAATCTTGCAAATGAACTGAGCTTAATCTTATAATAGTATTATATGCTATAAAAAACACAAAATCCTGTCTATTAAGTTGCATTTCACTTGTAAAATGTTATTCTATAAGTGGTGTATATAAAAGATAGGATTTGATCTGAAGGTTTTACAATAAAATAACAAGAAAAGGAGGAGTATGTTTATTAAAACTTGTTAAAAATTAATTAACTAGAAGGGAAAGAGTACATACAACAATTTTTATAGTAAATTTTCTGCTTAAATATCTGGCATAACTAACTTACAAGAAAGGCTAAAGAGGAGGATTGTCTAATGAGTGAAAAAATACAGGAGCTTATTAATAGGAAGAAAGAAATAGAGCTAGGTGGCGGCGAGGAAGAAATAGAGAAGCAAAAAAAGGCAGGCAAGCTAACTGCAAGGGAAAGAATTAGGCTTTTATTAGATGAAGGAAGTTTTATTGAAACTGATATGTTTGTAGAACATAGGTCAGACTATGGTAAGGAAGAAGCAAGTAATGGAGATGGGGTAATTACTGGCTATGGTACAGTAGATGGAAGATTGGTTTATGTATATGCCCATGATTATAGTGTTATGAGTGGTTCCCTAGGAGAAATGCATGCAGATAAGATAGCTAAATTACAAGACATGGCCTTAAAGATGGGTGCACCTATAGTAGCTTTACATGATTCAGCAGGTGCTAGGATAGAAGAAGGTCTAGGAGCTTTATCTGGCTATGGAAAAATTCTTTACAATAACACTAGGCTGTCTGGGGTTATTCCTCAAATATCAGCTATTATGGGACCAAGTGCAGGGGTAGCAGTTTATTCACCTTCTATAAGCGACTATGTTTTTATGGTTGAAGATACTAGTAAGATGTTTATGACTGGACCGCAAATAATCAAGGCTGTAAGTGGAGAAGACATATCCCAGGAAGAATTAGGAGGGGCTAAGACTCATGCTAGCATAACAGGAGCAGCTGACTTTATAGATGGAAATGAAGAAGAAGCTATAGAAAAGATAAAGGAATTGCTAAGTTTCCTACCATCTAATAATTTAGAGCTTGCACCAGCTTATGAATGTGAAGATAGCTTAAACAGAGTAGAAGATAGGCTTAACTCTATTGTTCCAGAAGATACAAACACTCCATATGATATGAAGGAGATTATAGAATTAATAGCAGACGATAATTATTTCTTTGAAGTAAAGGAAAACTTTGCTGAAAATATTATCACAGGTTACATAAGATTAAATGGAAAAACCGTAGGGGTAGTAGCTAACCAACCTAAGGTTTTAGCAGGATGTTTAAATAAGGATGCTTGTAAAAAGGCAAGTAGGTTTATAAGAACTTGTGATGCCTTTAATATTCCTTTATTAAACCTAGTAGATGTTCCTGGTTTTGTTCCAAGTTTAGAAGAGGAGCACGGTGGAATTATAGAAGATGGAGCTAAGATGATCTTTGCTTATGGAGAAGCAAGTGTTCCTAAGGTTACTTTAGTTGTAAGAAAGGCCCATGGAGGAGCTTATTTAGCTATGTGTAGCAAGGAATTAGGTGCAGATCAAGTTTTAGCTTGGCCAAGTGCTGAACTAGCTGTAACAAGTCCAGAAACAGCAGCTAATATTTTATATAAGGAAGATATAGGATTAGCAGAAGACCCGGTAGAAATGAGGGCCTATAAAATAAATCAATATAAGAATGAAGAGGCAAGCCCTTATGCAGCGGCTAAAAGAGCTTATGTTGATGATATTATAATACCTAGTATATCAAGACCAAGACTAGTATCTGCTTTTGATATGTTAGAAACAAAAAGAGACAGTAATCCAGATAAAAAGCATGGTAATATACCATTATAGATGGAGGGATCGCTTTGGATAATAATATAAGTTTAGGACAGGGCTTTTTAATAACTATTTTTAGTATGGCCATAGTTTTCCTAGTGCTTTTAGGTATATCTTTTTTAATAGATGTCTTAAGAAGGGCGGTAGCAGAAGATAAGCCTAAGTTAGAAGAATCTAAAAAGTTAGAAGAAAAGGCAGTAGCAGTAGAAGAAAGTCCAGCTAAGAAGGAAGAAGTAGACTTAGAGGATGAGCATGAATTAGTAGCTGTTATTGCAGCAGCACTAGCTTGTAGTATGGGTGTAGAATTACCAGATATAAATATTAAGAGTATTAAGAGAGTAAATAGTAATGATACTTCCTGGCAAAATGTTGCTAGAAGAGAACAAGTTTTCAAGAATATATAATAATGGAGGAATAAAAATGAGAAAATTTATTATAAATGTTAATGGAAATGAGTATGAAGTAGAAGTAGAAGAAGTTGGTGGTAGTGGATTAACATCTAGTCCAGCACCAGCAAGGGCAGCAGCGCCAGCAGAACCTAAAAAAGCAGAGTCTAAACCAGTAGAAGCAGTTAAAAAGGATATAGAAGTTGGGGCAGGGGAAGAATCAGTTGAAGCTCCAATGCCTGGTACTATTTTAAGAATAGAAGCAAGTGAAGGGGCAAGTGTTAATGAAGGAGATGTACTTTTAATATTAGAAGCTATGAAAATGGAGAATGAAATCCTGGCACCAGTATCAGGAACAGTAAAGGCTATAGGAGTGAGTGAAGGAGCATCTGTTGATACAGGAGATGTACTTGTAGTTATTGAATAATCAGAGAAGAAAGGATGATATTTAGATGCTTACCCAAATACTTAAAGGTTTTTGGCAAAGTACAGGATTTTATAATATTAGCATAGGCCAAATCATAATGATTCTGGTATCCTTTATACTTCTGTACTTGGCGATAAAGAAAGAATTTGAACCATTACTATTAGTTCCTATAGCTTTTGGTATGTTGCTAGCAAATTTACCTTTAGCAGGACTAATGGCAGAACCTACTAAGCAGTTAATGTTAGATCAAACTACTGGAGCTATAACCTATGAAACTGTAGAGTTAGGGGGATTACTCTACTATTTATACCAGGGAGTTGAGTTAGGTATTTATCCACCTTTAATCTTCCTAGGTGTAGGTGCTATGACAGACTTTGGACCATTAATAGCAAACCCTCGTAGTATTTTATTAGGAGCAGCAGCTCAGTTCGGTATATTCTTTACATTATTAGGAGCAATTGCCTTAGGTTTTACTGGACCAGAGGCAGCATCCATAGCTATTATAGGAGGGGCTGATGGACCAACAGCCTTATACTTAACAAGTAAACTGGCACCACATTTATTAGGTCCGATAGCAGTAGCGGCTTATTCTTATATGGCCCTTGTTCCTATAATACAGCCTCCTATTATGAAGGCCTTAACTACAGAGGAAGAAAGGTCTATAATAATGGAGCAGTTAAGACCAGTAACTAAGAAGGAAAAAATAATATTTCCAATTATGATTACTGTGGTTGTAACCTTATTACTACCTTCAGCAGGACCTTTAGTAGGAATGCTAATGTTAGGAAACTTAATGAGAGAATCAGGTGTTGTAGAAAGATTATCCCAGACAGTTCAAAATGAACTTATGAATATAGTTACTATATTTTTAGGAATAACAGTAGGTGCAACAGCAAATGCAGAAACATTCCTATCAGCAGCTACAATAAAGATTGTAGTATTAGGTTTAATAGCATTCTCAATAGGTACGGCAGCAGGTTTAATATTTGGTAAAATCATGTGTAAGGCTAGTGGTGGAAAGGTGAATCCTTTGATAGGTTCAGCAGGAGTATCTGCAGTTCCTATGGCAGCTAGGGTATCACAGAAGGTTGGTCAAGAAGCTAACCCGAAAAACTTCTTACTTATGCATGCTATGGGACCAAATGTTGCTGGAGTAATAGGTTCAGCAGTAGCAGCAGGTTTATTGTTAATGTTCTTCGGTTAAGCTTAGAGACTAGTTTTTTACTAGTCTCTTTTTTATTTGACTAGGTCCTTATAATGTGTAAAAATAGTATAGGATAAATTTAAATAAAAAAGCTTGAACAGGGTATGAAGTAAAAAGTAGAAGGACGTATCTGAGAATAGGTGGTGGAAAAATGTTATTAGTTATAGATGTAGGCAATACTCACACAATATTTGGCGTGTATAAGAAAGATAGGTTAATAAAGCACTGGAGAATAACTACAGAAATTGATAAAACTTCAGATGAATATGGTCTTTTATTTAGGCAGATGTTTACATATAATAATATAGAATATAGGGAGATAAAAGATGCTATTATTTCTTCAGTAGTTCCCTCTCTTACGCCTACTCTTTCAAAAATGACCCAGGATTATTTTAATATAGAGGCTATGATAGTAGGGCCTGGAATAAGGACAGGTATAAGTATAAAGTTTGATGATCCTAAGGAGGTAGGGGCAGATAGGATAGTAAATGCAATAGCTGCCTATGAAAGATATGGTGGACCTTTGATTATAGTAGACTTTGGGACAGCTCTAACCTTTTGTTCTATTTCAAAAAAAGGCGAGTATTTAGGAGGAAGCATAGCTCCTGGAGTAGAAATATCTGGTAATGCCCTCTTTATGCAGACATCTAAGCTACCTAAGGTAGACTTATATAAGCCGAAAAGCCTTATAGGAAAAAATACAGTTGAAAGTATCCAGTCAGGCTTGGTTTATGGTTATATAGGTTTGGTAGATTATATAGTTTCTCAAATGAAACTTGAAATGGAAGAAAAAAATCAAAAGGTCAAAAAGGTAGTGGCTACTGGTGAGTTAGCTGAATTTATAGGGAAGGAAAGTAAGGAAATTGATTTAGTAGATGAGTTCTTAACCTTTGAAGGGCTTAAATTACTTTATAAAAGAAATATAAAATACTAAGAGGTGTAGTATGGATTTTAAGAACTTAAGATTAAAAAATAATGTTTTTCTAGCTCCTATGGCTGGGGTAACTGACAAGGCCTTTAGGCTTATATCTAGTAAGATGGAGCCAGGTCTAGCCTTTACTGAGATGGTAAGTGCCAAGGGGCTTTATTATAAAAATGAACAAACTGAAGACCTATTGTCTATAGATCCTCAGGAAGGACCGGTCTTTGTTCAACTTTTTGGTTCAGACCCGTATATAATTGGAAGGGTTATAAGGGATGATATAAACCATAGGGATAATATAGCTGGTATAGATATAAATATGGGGTGTCCTTCTCCTAAAATAGTAAAAAATGGAGATGGAGCAGCCCTAGGAAGGAATCTGGCCTTGGCTGAAAAAGTTATAAAGACCCTGGTAGAAACATCAGATAAGCCTGTAAGTGTTAAGTTTAGAAAGGGTTGGGATGATGAAAACCTAACTGGCTTAAAGCTAGCCCAGATAGCAGACAAGGCAGGAGTAGATTTTGTTAGTGTTCACGGAAGAACAAGGGAAATGTTTTACTCTGGTAAGGCAGATTGGGACTATATTAAAATGATTAAGGAAAATATAGACATTCCCCTTATAGGAAATGGAGATATTTTCACAGCCCAAGATGCTAAGGATATGATAGAATATACAGGGTGCGATGGAGTAATGCTAGGAAGAGGAGTCATGGGTAATCCTTGGTTGATTAGAGATACTATTCACCTGCTTAATGGTGATGACATTCTTCCTGTAAGTAGTGAGGAAAAGTTAGAGACTATAATAGAACATTTAAATCTGCTTATAAAGTTTAAGGGAGAAAAAGTAGCTACAGCAGAAATAAGAAAGCATATAGGCTGGTATATAAAGGGAATGAAAAATGCAAGTCAAGTAAGGGACAAAATTAATAGATTAAATAAAAAAGATGACATAATAAAGGAATTAAAAGAATATTTTGAATATAATTCCCTTATTAACTTGACATAAATACCTGGCTTGAATATAATGTTTTAACAATTATAGTTAAAAGATAGGATGTTTCATAATTTTGTATTTTTATTTTATTATGAAAAAGAAAAGGGGAGAAGTTAAATGGCTGAAAAACATGTATTTCTAACATATGAGGGATTAAAGAAAATAGATAATGAATTAGAAATGTTAAAGACTAAGACTAGAAAAGAAGTAGCAGAAAGAATAAAGCATGCCTTGGAATTTGGAGATATAAGTGAAAACGCAGAGTATGATGAGGCTAAGAAGGAACAGGCTCAGTTGGAAGAACGTATAGTTAAGCTTGAGGGAATATTAAGAAATGCTAAAGTTATAGATGAGGATGCTGTTAGGACTGACATAGTAGATG
>JASKZW010000045.1 GCA_030147425.1 Tissierellales bacterium | reverse complement strand
ACTAATAAGAGATGATTTTATATCTTGTAAAACTAGAGTTGATTTTATATACTAAGGGTATCCATAGTATAAATATAGATAAAAGGAATGAAGTTATGACAAGGAGAAAGTATATTTTAATATTAAATTTTTTAATACCTTTAACTTTATTGATTTTTAGTATATTATCTACAAGTTATGATGTTAGTAATTATAAGGAAAATTTTATTGTAAATAACATAGAGGATAAAACAGGAAAGACTTTGGATCAGTTAGAAGTTATAACAGAAGATTTGCTAGACTATTTAAAACCTTTTAAGAAGGTAAATTTATCAGAACATTTTAATAAGAGAGAAGTAGACCATATGATAGATGTTAGGAATATATTTATGAATCTTTATATCCTACTAGGCATAAGTTTATTTATAATCTTGGCTCTTATAATTTACTTATTTAAAAACTCTAAACTAGATTTGTCCTTTTTAGAAGAGTCTTTAAAGTTTAAATATAAACTTATATGGTTCTTGCCTGTGATAGTTCTTATTATACTATCTAGTTTGGACTTTAATAAATATTTCATATACTTTCATTTAATATTTTTTGATAATGACCTTTGGCTTTTAGATCCAAAGACAGATTTAATGATTCAAATGCTTCCCCAAAGCTTTTTTATAACAATGTTTAAAAAAATTGTAGTTAAATTTTTTCTAATATATATATTAATAGATCTTTCTTTAAGGATAAAAGTTAGATTTAAAAGGAGGAAACAATGTTAAGATTTTCAACAGGTGGAGAATCTCATGGAGAGGCCTTATTAGGTATTCTTGAGAATTTTCCTGCTAATTTAACAATAGATTATGATTTTATTAATTGGAAATTAAAGGAAAGGCAGAGAGGTTATGGCAGAGGGAAAAGAATGTTGTTAGAAAATGACAAGGTTCAGTTTTTGTCAGGGATAAGAAATGGAAAAACAACAGGAAACCCTATATCTATTTACTTAGAGAATAAAGGAAATAATATAAAACAAATAGAGGTAAAGAGACCTAGGCCTGGACATGTTGACTTGCCAGGAGCCCTTAAGTTTAATCAAGAAGGAGGCAGGAATCCCTTAGAAAGGGCTAGTGCTAGAGAGACGGCTATGAGGGTGGCCATAGGCTCTATTTGTCATTTGCTTTTAAAAGAGCTAGGGATGAACATATATAGTCATGTTATACAAATAGGTTCAGTAAAAAGTAAATATAATTACTATAATTCAGGTCAATTAGATTATAAGGATTTATGTAGTTCAGAAATGAAGGTTATATGTGAAGAAGATGAATTAAATATGATAAGGGAGATAAGAAAGGCAAGGGAAGAAGGAGACACCGTAGGAGGGGTTATAGAAACTATAGTTGAGAATGTCCCTATAGGCTTAGGTTCCTATACTAGTTGGGATAGGAAGTTAGATGCTAATATATCTAGGGCTGTAATGAGTATACCAGCTATAAAAGGAATTGACTTTGGTATAGGCTTTTGGGGTGCAGACAAAAAGGGATCCCAATACCATGATGAAATTTACTATGATAATGGCTTTAAGAGATATACAAATAATGCAGGAGGCCTTGAAGGTGGAGTATCCAATGGAGAAGATATAGTTATAAGAACAGTTATGAAACCTATACCAACCTTAAGAAAGCCTTTAAGAAGTATTAACATAGATAGTAAGGAAGTAGAACTTGCTCAATTTGAAAGATCTGATGTATCAGCTGTTCCTTCAGCTAGCATTGTAGTAGAGGCTATGTTAGCCTATGTTTTAGCCCAGGAACTACTAATTAAGTTTGGTGGAGACAGTGTAGAGGAAGTTAAGGTAAATTATAAAAACTACTTAGAATCTATTAAGAAAAGGTGATTAGTTGAATAGAAAAAGTGAAATTATTTTTGGAAATTTTCCCTTTAAAGATGAGTTTAAAGATTTCAAAGACAGAAAAAAACTTCTTATAACTGATGAAAATCTTTATAAGATTTATAAAATTGATTTGGAAGATATTAAGCATAAGAAATTGTTTATTTATAGGCTTAGACCAGGAGAAGAAAGTAAAAATTTTAAAGAACTAGGCAAAATTTATGATTTACTCTTAGAAGAAAGTTTTACTAGGTCTGACCTTATTATAGGCTTAGGTGGAGGGGTCGTAGGTGACTTAGCAGGTATGGCAGCGGCAACTTATATGAGAGGGATAAAATATATAAATATACCTACAAGTTTATTGGCACAAGTAGACAGTAGTTTAGGAGGAAAGGTTGGAGTAGACTATAAGGGATATAAGAATTTAATTGGGACTTTTTATTTCCCGCAAAAACTTTTAATAGACTTGGATTTTTTAGTCAGCTTAGATAAGGAAAATATGCTTTGTGGCCTAGCAGAGATTATAAAGTATGGTTTGATTTATGATAATAGTTTTTTTGAATATATTTTTGTTAATATGGAAGAAATATTAAAAAAGAATAGGGAAAATTTAGGTTATATAGTTGAGAAATCCTTACAAATAAAGAGTTTTTACGTATATGAAGATATGTATGATAAGGGTTCTAGGCATTCATTAAACTTTGGACATACAGTTGGCCATGCTATAGAGTCTTTTTATGCTTTTAAAAAGTACAATCACGGGCAAGCTGTTCTTATGGGTATGGTTTATGAGGCCTATATAAGTTTTAAATTATCAATATTAAGTAGGGAGGAATTTGATATTATTTATAAGAGGCTGGCTAGTATTTCTAATTTAGAAAAGTTCTCCGAGGAGGATATTGATAATCTGATAGAAATAATGAAAAAGGACAAGAAAAATAAGTCTGACAAGATTTCTATGATTCTTTTAAATAGGATTGGAAATTCAATATATAAGGAAGATATCGATGAAAAATTAATAAGGCAGGCCTTGAAAGGAGAATGGATGTGATTCTTAGACCAGCACA
>JASKZW010000018.1 GCA_030147425.1 Tissierellales bacterium | reverse complement strand
TAAAATATGATGATGGTAAGGATACTACAGGAATAAAAAAGGCAGATATTGTTTTAGTTGGAGTTTCGAGAACATCTAAGACTCCATTAAGCATGTACCTAGCACACAAAAACTATAAGGTTGCCAATGTGCCTTTAGTCCCTGAAGTGCCAGCTCCTAAGGAGTTGTTTGACAAAGATAAGGATAAAGTGATAGGTTTAATAGCTAATCCATTAAAGCTTAATGAAATTAGGCAGGAAAGATTAAAATCATTAGGCTTAAGTTATAATGCTAATTATGCTAGCTTAGAAAGAATAAAAATGGAATTAGACTATTCTAAGGATCTGATGGAAAAACTAGGTTGTTTTGTAATTGATGTATCAAATATGGCTGTAGAAGAAACTGCAGGTATCATTTTAGATAGAATGCAGGAAATATATGGGGAAGATATGGGTAGATAAGAAGTGTTTCTTTAAACACTTCTTTTTCTTTAAAGGAGGGAAATAATGAGCATAAGAAAAAAATTAGAATTGGCAGAGAAGGAGTCCTTATCTCCATATGCTCAGTTATCTAAAGATTCCAAAGGAAGAAATTCTCCAGAAGAGAAGTGTAGTCTTAGAACAGAATATCAAAGGGATAGGGATAGGATAATTCACTCTAAGGCCTTTAGAAGATTAAAGCATAAGACTCAGGTCTTTATAGCTCCTGAAGGGGATCATTACAGGACTAGACTTACCCATACCTTAGAAGTAACCCAGATAGCTAGGACCATAGCTAGGGCCCTTAAATTAAATGAAGATTTAACAGAGGCTATTGCCCTAGGCCATGATTTAGGACATACGCCTTTTGGTCATTCTGGAGAGTATATATTAGATAAGTTAAACCCTAAAGGTTTTAGACACAATATTCAAAGTTTTAGGGTGGTGGATTTTTTAGAATCTGATAGTGGAAAAGGGTTAAATCTAACTTACGAGGTTAAAGATGGGATATTAAATCATTCTTCAAGTAAGAGTCCAAGTACTTTAGAAGGTTGGATTGTAAAATTTGCAGATAGGATTGCATATATTAATCATGATATCGATGATGCCATAAGGGCTGGTATAATATCTATAGATGACTTTAAATTTAATAGAGAATTTTTAGGGCTAAGAAGTAGCCAAAGGATAGAATACATGATTTTAGATATAGTAGAATATAGTCAAGGAAAAGGACAGGTAAAAATGAGTGAAAAAGGCGATAAGCTCCTAAATGAAATAAGGGAAGAATTATTTAATATTTTATACTTGAATAAAAAGGTTAAAGGAGAAGAAGACAAGGTTAATTATATAATTACGGAAATATATAATTACTACCTTAAAAACATAGACCAGTTACCCGAGAAATATCTAAAGTTAAAGAAAGAATATAGCTTAGATAAGGACACTATAGTTACAGATTATATCTCTGGAATGACAGATAGGTATATATTAAACTTGTTTGAAAATCTCTTTATACCTAAGACATGGAATAAATTATAAGAAGGTGATAAAATGGCTTTTACCATAGATGAGGATATTATACAAAAAGTTAAAGAAGCTACAGATATTGTTGATCTAATTTCTGACTATATAGATTTAAGACCTACAGGAGAAAACTATCAGGGCCTATGTCCTTTTCATACAGAAAAAACACCTTCATTTTCTGTTAATAGGGAAAATCAGTTTTTTCATTGTTTTGGATGTGGTAAAGGTGGAGATGTCTTTAATTTTTTAATAGAAAAAGAAGGATTTGACTTTATTGAGGCTGTAAAGTATTTAGCAGACAGAAATGGAATAGAACTAAAGGAAAAAACAGAGGAAGATTTAAAAAGGGATGAGGAGAGGGAGAAGATATATGAAGTAAATAGACTGGCAGCTAGGTATTTTTATATAGATTTATTGAAAAATACAAGGGCTAAAAATTATTTAGTGCCTAGAAATATAGATAAAAATACAGTCTATAAATTTGGGTTAGGATATGCAGATTCAAGTTGGAGCAGCCTATTAGATCATTTAAAATCAAAGGGCTATGAAGAAGATCTTTTAGAAAAGGCAGGGTTAATAGGCTTAAGAAGGGATAAATCAGGCTACTATGATAAGTTTAGGGATAGGATAATCTTTCCTATTATAGATTTAAAAGGCAATGTCTTAGGATTTGGGGGAAGAGTCTTAGGAGATGATATGCCTAAGTATCTTAACTCCCAAGATACTCCAGTCTTTAATAAGGGAAATACCCTTTATGGCTTAAATCTAATTAAAGATAGGGGAAGAAAAGAAGAACTTATTCTCGTTGAAGGTTATATGGATGTTATTGCCTTATATATAAAAGGAATAGAAAATGCCTTAGCAGGCTTGGGGACAGCTTTTACTAAAAATCAGGGAAGACTTTTAAAAAAACATGGGAAAAATATTTACTTGTGTTATGATTCAGACAAGGCTGGACAAAAGGCAAGTTTAAAAACCTTAAATATATTAAAATCTTTAGATATAGATGCTAGGGTTATAGTATTGCCTAAGGGCTATGATCCAGATGACTATGTAAGTGAATTTGGTTTGGATAGTTTCAAGAACTTAAAGAATAAGGCTATGTCTTATATAGACTATTATATCTATGTCTATAAGGAAAAATACAATTTGAACAATTATGAGGAAAGATTAGAATTTATAAATACAATAAATGAGGTAATAAAACTTCAAAAAAGTCCAGTTGAAAAGGAACTTTATGCTGAAAAATTGGCAAAAGAAACTTCAGTATCTAAGGAAAGTATTTTAGCTGAAGTTTATAGGGAAGAAGTATTTTCAAAAAAACAAATAGCAGATAGTAATTTTAATAGACATGATTATAGTAGGGTTAAGAAAAAACTAAATCCGGCTTACAAGGAAGCTGAAGATGCTTTACTATACTTATCAATTAGGG
>JASKZW010000029.1 GCA_030147425.1 Tissierellales bacterium | reverse complement strand
TTAAACTTAATAACTGTTGCTATAACGTCTATTCTCTTGTCTACATTACCTTTTCCTATTGCTTGAGCTCCTAAAATCCTTCCTGTTGGAACTTCAAATATTAATTTAAAGAATAATGGATTTGCATCTGGCATAATACTTACCTTGTCAAAAGGTACTATTACTACCTTCTCATATTCAATATCCATGTTTGTAGCCTTGATTAAACCTTCTGTTAGTCCTGTACTAGCTCCATTGTAATCAAATATTTTTATTACTGATGATCCTATAACTCCATCATTTTTAACTCTGTTTCCGTATATATGGTCTGCTGCGAATCTTGCTTGTTTTTGAGCTGGTCCTGCTAGAGCAAGTTTTGATCTTCCGTGTAATAATTTGTGGTGAACTTCTACTGCATCTCCTACTGCATATATGTTTTCATCATTTGTTCTATAGGAACCATCCACTTTTATAGCTCCTGTTTTTCCTAATTCAATTCCTGCATCTACTGCTAATCCTACTTCTGGCTTAACACCTATAGCTAAAACTACAGCATCTGCCTTTATTTCCTTACCTGATCCTAAGATAACAGTATTTTCTTCAAACTTCTCTACCTTGTCTTCTACTATTAGATCTATACCTTGTCTAACCATTTCAGTGTGTAGAATTTGAACCATGTCATAGTCAAATGGTCTCATTATTTGGTCTGAAGCTTCTACTACCGTTACATTGTATCCTGCCATTTTTAAGTTTTCAGCAGCTTCTATTCCTATAAACCCTCCACCTATTACAGTAACGTCTTTAGTTTCTCCGTCCTTTACCTTGTCTTGTAATTTTTCAATGTCTACAACGTTTCTTATTGTGAATATGTCTACCTTGTCCATTCCTTCAAAAGGTGGAACTATTGGTGTAGCTCCTGGTGATAGGATTAATTTATCATAAGCTTCTTCGTAAGTATCGCCTGTTTCTAGGTTTTTAACTTCTACTGTTTTTTCTTCCCTATTGATTTTTACAACTTCGCTATTAACTCTAGCATCTATATTATATTGCCCTTTGAACCTTTCTGGAGTCATTAAAATCAAGTCTTCTTTTTCTTCTACCACTCCACTTAAGTAAAATGGCAGTGCACAGTTTGAAAAGGAAACATGAGGACCTTTTTCAAACATTACTATCTCTGCGTGCTCATCTAATCTTCTTATTCTTGCAGCACTGGAAGCCCCTCCAGCTACTCCTCCAACTACTACTATTTTTTTACCTTTTGTATTCATTTTAAACCTCCTATATTTTTCAAGTTTGATACCTATACCTAGTATAGCATATTTTCCCTTAGTTTGGTATAAAAATATCATGATTATTTATATTTTATCAAGTATTACCAGTATATGGATACCCAGCAAAGGCTAGAATATAGCCACTTGATAAAATTTATTTTTCCCACTGGCTATATCTAAGATCTGGTCCATAGAACTTAAGGGGTACAAACTTTTCCAATATTCTTGAGAAAACCCTATCTGTATATACTTCTGATATTTCTTTTGGAGTTAAGTTAGTAGATATAATGGTCTTTTTTCCACTAATTAATCTTGTATTTACAATATTAAAAATTTCTGCATTGGTAAAGGTATTAGAAACCTCAGTTCCTAAGTCATCTATTATAAGCAGGTCTGCTGAAAATAGTAGGTCATATTGGAAGTCTTGATATCTGTCTTTTTCATTTCCAAATCTTCTTCTTTCTATTATTTCAAGGATTTTGAAAGCTGTTTGATATACAACAATCTTATTCATATCTAAAAGAGCCTTAGCTATTGAGTTACACATAAAAGTTTTTCCTAAACCTGTGCTACCATAAAATAAAAGATTTTCATCATTTCTTTTATCAAAGTTATTTATATAGTCTACACATATATTTGATATATATTCCATATTCTCCCTAGGTGTTAATTCTTCCCCTTCAAATGCTTCATCAGGAAATATTTTTATATTAAAGTTCTCAAAGTTCTCCTTGTCTAATACATTCTTTATATTTGACATTTCATAGGCTTCATATATTAACTCCTGCATAAGGCAGGAGCACTTATTACCATTTTCTAAGAAACCCTTGTCCTTACATTTTTTACAGTCATATTCCATTTCTAAATAGTCTACAGATATGTTATTCTCTGTTAGTATATAGGCCTTTTCCATCCTTAACTTTTCTATCCTTTCCTTAGCATAAAGTAGAATCTCCTCAGATTTTTCAGGCTCAGCTATGATGGCCTTTGATGTTTCTATCCCTATCTTGGCTATTTCTTCATCTAGCTCCCTAATTTTAGGAAGTTTCTTATAGACTACATTTTTTCTATAGATTTGTTTTTCTTGCTTTTTAGCTCTTTTTTCTTCATACTCGGATAAAATTTTACTTAAGACTTTTGAATACATCCTAACTCTCCTCTATCTTCCTATAATATTCTTCCCTTTTACGCCTTGCTATAGCTTCCAAATCGTCCTCACTATATTCTGATGTTCTTTGCTTAAAGTTATGGAATCTAGTTTTTGTTTGGGGCTTAAAATTGTTAAAAGCTTTCTTATTATC
Organism: Tissierellales bacterium; assembly: GCA_030147425.1. Next base: position 1,503 of record JASKZW010000029.1, on the reverse strand, counting down.
AGGCTTTTTACTCTTAGCCCTTGTTTCTTCAATCTTTTCTATTTCTTCCTTACTTTCTACTCCTTCATTAAACCAGGAGCTTAATATTTTATCTATATATTTAATATTAGGATTTGATATTCCAGTAGATCTATTGCAGGCTTCTAAGATTATATCCATATCAAATTTATAGTAATCTAACCACTTATCTACTGTCTTTCTCTCTCCTTCTGTTAAATTCCTTCCTACAAATCCTAATGAGCTTCCAATTTTATTATAACAATACTGTCTCTTATTATTTTTCTTTAAATAAGCTAGGTAGGCGTCCATATTAGTAATTCCTAAGTCATACCAATTCTTAACTATGCCTCCCACATATCTTACATTTCTCTTTCCCCTCTTCTCTACAGAGTGAAAAAAGGCCTTTTCTATTATATCTGGATTCATATTATAGGTGTGAATCCAGTCTAAAACTTGTTTTTTCTCATTTGGAACTAAAGGTCTTCTAATTATATAATCTATATTATTAAACATTTCATTTATCTTAGGATTTTCATTGGCTTGGATTACATCCTTTACTGAAGATGAATAATCCTTACTCTCTTTTTTGTCTACCTTGTCCATATCTAAGCCTACTGGCTTATAGTTGTTACTTATATATAATTGCTTAAGATTTAAAAACTCTATCCCATAGTCAAACTCATCCATACTATCTTCTTTTTCTATCTTCCTAATTATCCCCTTCTCCTCCCAAAAGTTCCAAGCTCCCAGTACATCAGATAAGGGAATACCTAAGTGTTTAGCTATAGTCTGATTATCTATATCTATATCTTCATCCCTGTCATGTGCATACTTATAGCCTAGTAGGTAAACTTTTACATAAGTACCATTGGCCATAGGCATAAAATCATTTATAAAAATATTTTCTATAGGTGTATCTCCTAGGTCTATTTTTGTTGTTTCCTGTCTAAAACTCATATAGTCACCTCTTTTCAACTAATATAAGAACCTACTATTTTACTAGTAGGTTCTTTACTTCTAATTAAAGTCTGGCTCCTTGTTAAAGAATTTAGTAAATTCTCCCTTCCAAACTAATTCAACTGTTCCTGTAGGACCATTTCTATGTTTTGCTATAATAACTTCTGCAATATTTTGTTTTTCTGAATCTTCATGGTAATAGTCATCACGATATAAGAATAATACTACGTCTGCGTCCTGCTCTATAGCTCCTGACTCCCTTAAGTCTGATAAGATAGGCCTGTGATCTGCCCTTAATTCTGGAGCCCTTGATAACTGGGATAAGGCAACTATAGGACAATCCATTTCCTTAGCCAGTGCCTTTAGACCTCTGGATATACTTGAAATTTCCTGCTGCCTATTTTCTGTCTTCCTGTCTGATTCCATTAATTGAAGATAGTCAATAACTATCAAGTCTAGTCCCTTGTCCATCTTTAAACGTCTGGTTTTTGCCCTCATTTCTGTCAAGGTTATACCTGCTGTATCATCTATAAATATATTAGCCTT
>JASKZW010000025.1 GCA_030147425.1 Tissierellales bacterium | reverse complement strand
GCGGGTGTAGTTTAATGGCAAAACCTCAGCCTTCCAAGCTGATGATGAGGGTTCGATTCCCTTCACCCGCTCCAGGGGCCTATAGCTCAGCTGGTTTAGAGCGCACGCCTGATAAGCGTGAGGTCGGTGGTTCGAATCCACCTAAGCCCACCATATTGGGGCCTTTAGCTCAGTTGGTTAGAGCGCCCGGCTCATAACCGGTAGGTCTGGGGTTCGAGTCCCTGAAGGCCCACCAAAAAACTACATCATATGATGTAGTTTTTTTATACTTAAATTTATTTTAAATAAGTTTAGATAGGTAAAGTTTAACAAAGCTTAAAACTTTCTCTAAAAAAGGCTCTCTATTCTTAGCTAAAAGTAGAATTCCTTCATTTACTTCTATAAAACTATATATATCTTTTTGATTTTCATTTAGATATCCTTCCTTTAGATTTATATTAAAGAAAAAACTATAGGAATCTATATTCTTTATTTTTATCTGATCCTTAAAGTAAAAAATATTTAAGGGCTTATTACTATCTATATGCAAGTTTAGTTCATTTTTTTTAAAATTAATTTCCCTAAGTTCAAATTCAACATTTTCCAAAGAAAACTTTGTTTTTTTATCAATATAACTATTAATAGCCAATACATCCTTTAGATAATAAAGATCTTCATAATTATGCAAAAGTAACTTTTCTTTTAAATCTATATCCTTAGTCCTTACATAATTGTTATAAAAATCAATACAATCCTTACCTGAATAAATATCTTCCCTATAGATTCCTAAAAATTCCTCTAGGCTTTTTAATTTAAAATTTTCTAAAGGAAGAATGTATTTATAGGCCCTAATTCGCCTATAAATGTCGTAGGAAGCGATTTTATTAAAGTTATGACTAATACCATATTTTTCCAACTTAGCTTTTACAAATGGAATATCAAAGCTATCTCCATTAAAGCTAATTAAGTTATCAAATTCACTGATTTTATCATTAAAATAACTAACAAGTTCTTTTTCCATATTTGGATTGGAAATAAAGGCTTGCTCTATGATCCAACTCTTTTTATTTGAAGAATAGTAAAGCATACCTATTAAATATACCCTATTATAGACTCTACTAAAACCTGTTGTTTCAATATCAAAAAAAATATTTTTTCCTTCAGGAAAATTTACTAATAATTTGTTATCTATTTCTATTTTTTTAATAATTTTTTCCATATATCCTCCTAATCTATTCTTATAGCACATATATTAATATGTTATAATAAAATTATATATATTTATTATAAAAGATGCAAATAGGAGGAAGGTATGTCAAAAAAATTTAAAACAAATAAATATAAGTCAAATAGAAATGTAGTTTATTCAAACCAGGGGATGGTATCTACTACTGAACCTAAGGCCTCTCAAGCAGGGCTAGATATTTTAAAAAAGGGTGGAAATGCTATTGATGCAGCCATAGCTGCAGCTACAAGCCTAGCTGTATTAGAGCCCACATCTAATGGTATTGGAGGAGATGCTTTTGCCCTTGTCTGGTATGAGGGAAAACTTTATGGACTAAATGGAAGTGGGCCAGCTGCAAAAAACATAAGCATAGACAAGCTAAAGGAAAGAGGTTTTGATAAAGTTCCTACATATGGAATGATTCCAGTTAATGTGCCAGGAGCTCCAGCTGTCTGGTCAGAAATGGTTTCAAGATTTGGTAAGTTAGATTTAAAAACTGTTATGGAAAGTGCCATACACTATGCAGATAAGGGATATCCTGTATCACCTACAGTGGCAAAGTGTTGGAGTATTGCATTTGAACGCTTAAATAGGGATTTAGATAAGGAGAAACATAAGGAGTTATTTAAGGTCTTTACCAAGGATGGGAGAACACCTGAAGTAGGGGAGCTATGGAAAAGTGAAGAAATGGCAAAAAGTTTGGAGAAGATAGCAGAATCAAACTCAGAATCTTTCTATAGGGGTGAAATAGCTAAGAAGATAATAGAATGTAGTGAAGAAATGGGTGGATACTTATCCTATGAAGATTTAGCTAGTTACAAGCCTGAGTGGGTAGAACCTATAAAAGTTAATTATAAGGGCTATGATATTTGGGAGCTACCTCCAAACACTCATGGTATAGTAGTTCTAATGGCATTAAAAATATTTGAAAAACTTGAGATAGAAAATGATACCGATTATTATCATAAAATGATTGAGTCAATGAAGTTAGCCTATAATGATGGTTTAGAGTATATTACAGACTATGAACACTTATGTGAAGATTTTAAAAAGTTATTATCAGAAGATTACTTTAAAGAACGTGCAGATTTAATATCTGAAAAGGCTTTAGAACCAAGTGTAACTGCCTTAGATAATGGAGGAACCGTATACTTATCTACGGCAGACAAAGATGGCAATATGGTAAGTTATATTCAAAGTAACTTTATGGATTTTGGTTCTGGTGTTGTTGTACCAGGAACAGGTATAAATCTTCATAATAGGGGCATAACTTTTAGTTTAGATCCTAAAAAACATAACTCTCTTAAAGGTGGTAAGAAAACTTACCACACTATTATTCCAGGTTTTATAACTAAAGATGGAGAAGCTATAGGTCCTTTTGGAGTTATGGGCAAATATATGCAGCCACAAGGTCATTTTCAAGTTGTTTCTAACCTAATAGACCTAGGATTAAATCCACAGGAAGCCCTGGATAAATATAGATGGCAATGGATTGATGAAAAAAATGTTTGGGTAGAAAAAGATTTCCCTAAAGATATAGTTAAGGAACTTAGGGAGAAAGGTCATAATATAAAAGTTTGTGAAGATAGTGATAGTTTTGGTAGGGGGCAGGTTATATTAAAGTCTAAAGATAAAGTTCTAGCAGGAGGAACGGAAAAAAGAGCTGATGGGAATATAGCTGTCTACTAACTATTTAAGGGGGAAAGCAATGGATAAGTTAGTAATAGAAGCAGAAAAACTAAACTTAGAAATTATTAAGGAGCTTAAAATTTTAGTAGAAATAGATTTACTTTTAAGGGAAAAAGAATTGGATAAGATAGGAAAATATTTTAGCAATAGGTCTTTAATAGATAGTTCAGAAAAAATAGAGATTATAAATATAACTAAATTTCTAAGAGAATTTGAAAGAGAAAAAATAGAGTCTCTTATTAGTGGAAGAGATAAATTGCACTCTTACTATAGGTCACTTTTAGCCTATGAGACAGAAATGCAATATTTAAATTCTTATATAGAGGAACTAGTATTCTTCCAGAAGTCAAAAAACTTAGCTTTAGAAATATCTTATGATAGTCTTGACTTTGAAAAAGATAAATTTTTAAATAGATTAGATAATAAGCTAATTAACTACTCTAAGGAATCCCAAGAGTATGACTATATAAGTAAGAAGCTAGTGAAAGCCTTGCCATTTAGGCTTAGCAAGTATAAGTACTATGATAATATTAAGGCTAGTTTAATAGATGAGCTGAATAGTAAAAGAAGAGAATATGCAATTGAACGAATAAACAACTATAAGTATTCAGCTATTGGAATATTTGAAAAGAATTATAGTATATTATTTGATTACTACTTTAGACAGGTAGAAAAAGTACGAAAAGACTTAAAATCAAAAAAAGCTGATATTGATGAACTTTCTAGGGAATTATCTAATCTTTTAAAAGCTATAAATATGGACTTAAGTTATATTTTTTATTTAGGAAGATACCTAAATAATGCAATATTATATAGGCAATTAGAAGAATTGCTAAAGACTGA
>JASKZW010000132.1 GCA_030147425.1 Tissierellales bacterium | reverse complement strand
AAAACCCTGTAACCAAAGCCTGCTAAAACATAGGCCCTTATTCTTTGATAAGCCTTACATGAACTCCAACCATGGTATATAATAACTGTACCCATAGGCCTATGCCCATCCTTAGGTTCTATAAGCAATGTAGGTATTCCTTCTATTAATAACTCTTCCTCATTAATAAAATCAGATCTTATATGCCTTTTACTCATAAAATATCCTCCTTATCCAAAATATATAAGTGATTATAGGTCTTGTTTTTGGCTAATTTATCCTAAGCTGACAAATACTTCCTTATTCTATTCTTTTATTGATTATATGTTCAATTATACCATATATGATAGATAAAATTAAAAAAATTAGAAGTTTAAATTTTTTTATAACAAAAAAGGCCTAGTTACAACTAGACCTTTTTAAAAACTATTCTATATTAAATGACAAGCTACATTGTGGCCACTTCCTATTTCTTTAAGCCTAGGTTCTGAGTCACAACATTCTTTTTTAGCATACTTGCATCTTGTAACAAAGTTACAGCCACTTGGGGGGTTTAATGGACTAGGTAAATCTCCATCTAAAACTTTTATAGTATTTTCACCTATTTTAGGAATAGGTTTTAATACTGAATCTAAAAGAGCTTTAGTATATGGATGGGCTGGATTTTTGTAAATCTCATCACTGGGACCTAACTCTACAATTTTACCCATATACATTACAGCTATTCGATGAGATATATGTCTAACCATGGCTAAATCATGAGCAATAAATAGGTAAGTTAGTGAAAACTCATCCTGTAAATCTTCTAAAAGATTTATAACCTGAGCCTGTACAGACACGTCTAAGGCAGAAATAGGCTCATCACACAATATGAATTCTGGATTTGTAGAGATAGCTCTAGCTATCCCTATCCTCTGTCTCTGTCCTCCACTAAATTCATGTGGATATCTATTCATATAGTCTTTACTCATACCAACCTTGTTTAATAATTCTCCCACTCTTTCCCTTCTTTCTCTCTTACTGCCCATCCTATGTACTTCTAAAGGTTCGGATATTAACTCCTCAACTGTCATAGTCGGATTAAGAGACACATATGGATCTTGAAAAATAGCTTGAATCTTTCGCCTATAGGAGTCTAATTTCTTCCCCTCAAATTTAGATATATCTTTACCTTCATAGAGAATTTCGCCACTTGTTAATTCGTGTAAACGAATAATACAATTTCCAACTGTTGATTTCCCACAACCAGATTCGCCAACCAAACCAAAAGTCTCAGCTTCATTTATATGAAAACTTACATCATCTACAGCTTTTAAATACTGATTTTTACCAAAAAAAGACTTCTTTATCGGAAAATATTTCCTTAGATTTTTAACCTCTATTAATTTATTTATTTTTCCCATAATATTCACCTTCTCCATTAGAGCTGTCCAAGAGCCAACACATTACTCTTCTATTATCTTTATAAAAGTAAGGTGGCTCCTTATCTCTGCACCTATCTACTCTATACTTACAACGTTCAACAAAAGGACAAGCTTTTATTTCCTTGCTTATATCTGGTGGATTTCCAGGTATAGGTCTTAATCTTTCATTTCTATCTACATTTAAATCTGGTAAAGATTCTAAAAGTCCTCTAGTATAAGGGTGTAAGGGGTTTTTAAAAACATCAGCCACATCTCCCTCTTCCATAATTTTTCCACTATACATAACAGCTATTTTAGAGCAGGTATTAGCTATCACTCCTAAATCATGAGTTATTAAAATAATAGATAGATTTAGCCTTTCCTTTAAATCTAAAAGTAAATCTAAAATTTGAGCCTGTATTGTTACATCCAAGGCTGTAGTCGGTTCATCTGCAATAAGTAGATCTGGAGCACAACTTAATGCCTGAGCTATAAGAACTCTTTGCTTCATACCTCCACTAAACTCATGAGGGTAACTATCAAGTCTTTCTTCAGCTGAAGCTATTCCTACTAATTCTAGCATTTCTATAGTTTTTTCCCTTGCCTTTTTCCTGTTAACTTTTTTATGCCTTCTTATTACATCAGAAATCTGATTTCCTATAGTAAAAACAGGATTTAAAGAAGTCATAGGATCTTGAAATATCATAGACAAATCTCTTCCTCTAATAGTATTCATTTCTTCTTCTTTTTTTCTTAGTAAATTTTGATTCTTGTATAAAACTTTTCCTTCAATTTCTGTATTTTCTTTATTAAGAAGGTTCATTATAGCTAAAGATGTAACAGATTTTCCACTACCGGACTCTCCTACAATGCCTAATATCTCACCTTTTTTCAAATCAAAACTTACCCCTCTGACAGCCCTTATCTTTTTCTCAGTCCTAGAATTTAAAAAAGAAACTTTCAAATCTTCTACCTTAAGTAAAGTTTTTGTCATACTAGTTCTCTCCTTTCTTACTAATCATTTGCTTTAGGCTCAAAGGCTATTCTTAATACATCTCCTAAGATATTAAAACTTAAAACAGTTAGTAGTATTAATAATCCTGGAAAAAGACCTAAATGAGGAGCTTCATCTATAAACCTTTGGGCATTTCTTAACATACTTCCCCAAGATGAAGCAGGCTGACGAACTCCTAAGCCTAGGAAACTAATAGAAGACTCTGTTAAAATAGCTCTAGCAATATTTAAAGTTGAAACAACCGTTATAGTTGGGAATATATTTGGTATAATATGCTTTCTAATAATAGCAATTGGCCTTTCTCCTATAGTTTTTGCATATAAAACATAATCTCTTTCCTTTATAGAAATAGTTTCGCCTCTAACTATTCTTGCTGTCCCCATCCAACTAAATAAGCCAATTATTATAATTATATTCTTAACTCCTGGCTCTAAATAAGCATTAAGTATTAAAATTAAAAAAAATGTTGGAACACTCATTAATATATCTATAAGTCGCATTATTATGCTATCTATTCTTCCTCCAAAGTAACCGCTTATAGTTCCAACCAAAGTTCCTATTGTAGTAGATATTATCATAGATAAAAAACCTACTAAAAGAGAAATCCTACCTCCATATAATGCCCTAGTTAAGTAATCCCTTCCTAAGTCATCAGTACCAAACAGATGATCTTTTGAAGGAGATTTTAAATAATTTCCTACATCTATCTTATTTGGATCATGGGGAGAAAGAAATGCAAGTATGGAAGTTAGAACAAGTAGAAATATTATAGATATAGATATTTTAGCCAAATTATTTTCTTTTATTTGATATTTTAGATTCTTAATCAATCTATTCTCCATACATTAATTCAACTCCTTTATCCTTGGGTCTACAATTCCATATAATATATCTGATATTAAGTTTCCAAGAATAAGCAATAATGATGAAAACATAGTAGTTGCCATTATCAAGGGATAATCATGTCCTAGTATTGCATTCATTCCCAGTTGACCCATACCTGGCCAGCCAAATATACTTTCTGTAATAAAAGAACCTGATACTAAGTTCGGTAATGACATACCTAGCATAGTAATGACTGGCAATATAGAATTTTTTAAAACATACTTGTATAAGATTTCACTTCGACTAGCGCCAAAAGCCCTAGCAACCCTAACATAGTCTTCATTTAATTGACTTATTGTACTAGAGCGAACATATCTAGCTATCACAGCTATATTCCCTATACTTAATACAAGGACTGGCATTATTGTATGCTTAATTAAATCCCAAGTAGAGTTTACCCCTACAGACCTCATTCCTATACTAGGAAGTAACTTTAATTTTAAAGATAAAAAATATAACAAAAGCATTGCAAACCAAAAACTTGGTATAGAAATACTTATATATGAAAAAATATTAATAATCTTATCAATAATATTATTTTGATTAGCAGCTGAAATAATTCCAAGTAAAATTCCCATTACAAAAGAAAATACAAAAGATACAAACATTAGACCTATAGTAGCAGGTAGTCTTTCAACTATTTGATCTGCCACAGGCCTATTATTTGCTAAAGAATATCCTAAGTCACCTTTTAAAACACCCTTAAACCACCTTATGTATTGCACATAAATAGGCTCATTAAGACCCATACTTTCCTTAACCTTCTCAATATCTACTAAAGGCATTTCTGGAGTTATATAAGCTTGAAAGGGGCCTCCTGGGGCAAATTTCATTAAAAGAAAAGAGAATATTGATATAGCAATAATCATGGGGATAGCCTGTAATATCCTTTTTATTATCATTCTCGCCATTTAAATTCCTCCCATAAGTTATAAGAGTAAACTGAAATTCAGTTTACTCTTATATTTATATATATATATTTCTTTTTAGTCATTTACTCCATTTTATATAACTTTGTTAAATCCTCAAACATGTGTGGGAATAAGCCTGATTCTTCAACACCACCAAGTTTCTTATTATAAACAAGGATAGATTTCGGATTATCTATAGGATAAACTACCATTTCATCGACTAATATCTTCTGAATCTCCTCATATATTTCTTTTCTTACATCCTCATCAGTTTCAACTATTCCTTCCTCCCAAAGAGCATCTAACTCTTCATTTACATAACCCATAAAGTTATTTGGTTCTCCTGATAAATATAATGGTGAATAACCATTAGGTTCGTATCCTACATTATAACCATTAAATGCTAAATCAAAATCCGTACTTGAAGCATCAGTAAATTTCTCTACAAACTCCCCTCTTTCCATTGGCATAAGTTCTAAATCTATACCAATTTCTGCCAACTGTTGTTGCATTATTAAACCTGCTGTTTCTTGCTGACTATTAGTATTAGTATAAGCCAATCTTAAGCTTAAATCCTCATACCCTGCATTTTTAAGAAGCTCCTTAGCTTTTTCTATATCTTGCTCATATTTTTCAACATCATTAGTTTGATACTTTGTTGCTGGTCCAAATACTGAATAGGTTTTCTCTGCATAATCACTTCCTTGATAAACTCCTTGTATTATTTCATCCTTATCTATCGCATAGGCAATAGCATGTCTTACATCTTTATTTTTAAGTGCTTCATTATTTAATTTAAATATCATATTATTAACTCTACCACCACCAAAAACTTCTATGTTAAATTCATCTTTATCTTCAAACTTTTCAACTTCATTAGCAGTTATTCTTCTTGCATCTAATTCTCCATTTAAAACAGCTGTATTTGTTGAGTTAGGGTCTGCAATTATTCTAAAGACTATCTCCTTAAGGCCTGCTTTTCCTCCATGATAGTCGTCAAACCTCTCTAATTCTATTCTTTCATCACTTTTAAAACTTTTAAATTTAAAAGGACCTGATCCTACTGGTTCTTGATTTTTTGGACTTTTAGCTATATCTTCCTCTCCCTCAAATATATGTTTAGGTATTGGCTTTAAACGTTCTAAATTTGTAATAAAAGGTACTGAAACCTCTGGTAATTTAAATGCCACAGTTAAATTATCTATCTTCTCTACCTCAACAGCTTCTCCAGATATAGTAAAATAATTTAAGAAATGAGTATTTTGGCTTTCATCTAAAATAACATCCATAGTGAAAACAATATCATCAGCTGTTAAAGGCTCTCCATCATGCCACTTTAAACCTTCCTTTAATTTCAATGTATAAGTTAAATGATCTTCAGATATATCAAGATCTTCTGCTAAATAATAGCGAATCTCATCTTTTTCCCCATCCAAAACAAATAGCTTGTCATACACTGCCCCAACCACTGCCCCAGTATCTGAATCTACTGAATATAGTGGATTCATAACTTTTGGATTACTTGTTATTGGATAAGTAAATACACCATCTTCAACCTTACTAAGTTCACTACTTTCCTCTTCTTCAACTGAATCTTCTATCTCTTCCATAGCTTCTTCTGAATTTGGAAGTTCTTTACTATCTTCATCAGCACATCCACATGCTAAAGATACTATCATCACTATAGAAATAAATAGTGCTAACAGTCTTTTTTTCTTCATATAATCTCCTCCTAAATATAGTATTAAAAGTTGCCTACAGATTACATTATATAAATGGGCTTTTCCCAAATCAAATTAATAATATCTATAGAAAGACATCACATTATTCACAAAATTTATAAGAATAACCTATAAGCTATTCTGCCAAAATACAATATAAAAATACCTAGATGAAAAATTTCCTAATATATGCTATTATATTAATGATAGATAATTTTTAAACACAAGGAGGTTTTTTTAATGATTATAGGAGTACCTAAAGAGATAAAAGAACAAGAAGACAGAGTAGCTGTAACGCCTGCTGGAGTAGACGGATTCGTTAGAGCTGGACACACTGTATATGTAGAAAAAGGAGCAGGAGAAGGAGCAGGATTCTTTGATGAAGACTATGTAGCTGTAGGAGCAGAAATCATAGACTCAGCTGCTGATGTTTGGAACAAATCAGACATGATAATGAAGGTTAAAGAACCTTTAAAATCAGAATACCAATACTTCAGAGAAGATTTAATAATCTTTACTTATTTACACTTAGCTGCTGAAGAAGAATTAACTAAAGCATTAGTAGAGTCAGGAACTGTTGCTATTGCTTATGAAACTGTTGAAAACCCTGACAGATCATTACCATTACTTAACCCAATGAGTGAAGTTGCTGGTAGAATGGCTGTTCAAGAAGGATCAGTTTATTTAGAAAAAACTTACGGTGGAAAAGGATTATTAGTTGACGGAGTTCCAGGAGTTAGACCTGCTCACATAGTTGTTGTAGGTGCTGGTAACGTAGGAACTGGTGCTATAAGACGTGCTGTAGGATTAGGAGCAAGAGTAACTGTATTAGACGTTAATACAAAGAGATTAGGATACTTAAACGAAGTATTCATGGGAAGAATAGAAACTTTATACTCAAACAACTACAACATAGCTCAATCAGTTAAAGACGCTGACTTAGTTGTTGGAGCTGTTTTAATCCCAGGAGCGAAAGCACCTAAATTAGTTACTGAAGAAATGATTAAAGAAATGGAGCCAGGCAGTGTATTAGTAGACGTTGCTATAGACCAAGGTGGATGTATTGAAACAATGCACCCAACTACTCACGCTGACCCAATCTTCATCAAACATGATGTAATTCACTACGGAGTAGCTAACATACCAGGAGCAGTACCAATGACTTCAACATTAGCTTTAACTAACGTTACATTACCATATGCTTTAAGAATAGCTAACATGGGATGGAAAGAAGCTATCGAAAAAGACCCTGCATTAAGAAAAGGTGTTAACGTAGCTCACGGAAAAGTAGTTTATGAACCAGTTGCAGATGCATTTGGAATGGACTACACTCCATTAGAAGAAGTATTATAAGATAAAATACTAAGGACATTTTAGATAA
>JASKZW010000020.1 GCA_030147425.1 Tissierellales bacterium | reverse complement strand
TCTCAAGCTTTTTCCTTGATTAACTTATATTCAGTCTTATTAATAGTTTATTATTTAACCAAGTTTTAAATTTTGTATGTTTGCTTTTTAACAATTGTTAGACTTTTCTGAAAACTCCTTTAATTCTGGCAAAAAAAATAGTATAATGTTAACTAACACTATTTCAAGCCATTTAATGGAGGTTATATTATGAGTAAAAAAAGATCAGACATTTTAGTTCTAGGTGCAACATTGTTCTCAATGTTCTTTGGTGCAGGAAACTTAATTTTCCCACCAGCACTTGGAATGAACGCTGGTAGCAAGTGGTTACCTGCCCTTATAGGTTTTTTCCTTACAGGAATAGGGCTACCACTATTAGGAGTTATTGCATCAGCTAAATCAGAAGGAGATATTAATGTACTAGGAGAAAGGGTCTCCTACAATTTTAGCAAGATTTTAGGGGTTATAGTTATTTTATGTATTGGACCACTTTTAGCTATACCAAGAACAGGAGCTACTACATATGAAATAGGAATCCAACCATTATTTCCAAGCATAGGACCAGTAGTATTTGCTTTTATCTACTTTGGAGTATCCTTAGCCCTTGTTATAAATCCTTCAAATCTTGTTGACAAGATAGGGAAAGTTTTAACACCAGCCTTACTTATACTTTTAGCTTTAATTATCATATTAGGAATTATTAACCCAGTTGGTGAAATACAAGACTTAAATGTAACAACAGCTTTCTCTGATGGATTTTCAGGCGGCTATCAAACTATGGATGCCTTTGCAGCTCTTTTATTCGGTGGAATAATTGTAAGAGCTATAAGAGACAGAGGTTATAGTGATCCAGAAGAGCAAATTAACATGACCTTAAAATCGGGACTAATAGCAGTTGCTGGACTTACCTTTGTTTATGGAGGTTTAGGGTATTTAGGAGCTACTGCAAGTGAAAAGATAGGTATGAACTTAACTAAGGTTCAATTAATCATGCTAATAACCGAAAATTCACTAAAATCCTTAGGAACCATTGGTCTATCAATTGTTGTGTCCTTAGCTTGCTTAACTACATCAGTTGGATTAATTTCAACAGTAGGCCAGTATTTTAATGAACTATCAAAAGGAAAATTATCCTATAAGTCAATTGTAATAGTTACTTCAATAGTAAGTGGACTTTTATCAATTGTAGGAGTAGACGGCATAGTTAAGTTTTCAGGACCACTCTTAGAATTCCTATATCCTATAGTAATAGTTTTAATTTTATTAACTATACTATTTGAAGACAAAATAGGAAAAACAGTTTATAAAACAGCTATTTTATTTACAACTGTATTTAGTTTCCTAGGACTATTTGAAGGAGCTAAATCCTTCTTATTAGCAATGCCTTTAGGAAAACTTGGCCTTGCTTGGTTAGTTCCAGCTATGATAGGAACTTTAGTAGGCTACATTATAGAAGAAAAAGCTTTACAAAAAGAATTAAATTAAAAAAGAGCTATACTGATATCAGTATAGCCTTTTTTTATCTTATATTTTCATAAATCTTCTTTGTATCCTGAATTTGAAACTTAGCCTCATCTATAGGTGCACCCATAACAATAACTATATATTCCTTTCCATCCTTCTCCCCTAAACTAGCCCAACACTCTCCTGCCTTTTGGGTTGTTCCAGACTTACCGCCTAAAATCTTATAACCCTTAGTTTCACCTACTTTTGAAAGAACAGTAGATTCTATAAAAACTCCATCCGGATGATCCAAAGTAGGCCTACTGATATGGTTTTCACTAGTAAAAACCTTCCTAAAATATGGAGTATCTAAAGCCTTGTCTAAAAGCTTAGCCAAGTCCTTAGCACTTGTATACTGATCAGGACTATCTAAGCCTTCAGGATTTACAAAGTGAGTATTTTTCAATTCTAAATCCCCTGCCCTCTCATTCATCCTAGCAACAAAACCTTCCACTTCTCCAAACAAATTAACAGCTAGGGAATTGGCAGTTTCACCACCAGATGCAAGCATAGTTCCGTAAAGCAAGTCCTCATAAGTAACTGGCTCCTTCCCATAAAAACCTGCCATAGAAGCATTAGCTTCTACCATTTTCTTATAAGTTGGAATATCAATAGGGGCTATTTCCTCAAAATCCCTTATATTCTCTATAGATAAATATACAGTCATAATCTTAGTCAAAGAAGCAGGAGAAGCCTTAGTATCTCCATTTTTTTCATAAATTATTTCCCCTGACTCCCTGTCTAAAACTGCTATATATTGACTTTTATAATCATCATCTATAGGATTTTTACCTAGCAAGGCTTTAGCTGCAAAGGCTAGAATAGATAAAATCAATACTACCCCTATAAGTTTCTTAAACTTTCTAACCATAAATATTCTCCTTTACCTATGTAGTAACTAGGCCTAGCCTAGTTATTTTAAGAGCTACACTCTTATGCTCCACTATCTCAGCCACCACAAGATGAATAGGTGTTTATAAGCTTTAAAGTTAAATCCTTCTCAAGCTGAGATAGCTTTTTAGAGTGGAGGACCTTTTTTATATCCTCAAATAAATCAGTTCCTTCCCTCTCATATAATCTTATATCATTAAAACCATAGCCTATCTTTTCAGGCGAAACTGGATACTCAATTAAGGCCTTAGAAAAACTTTCTATATCCCTAAGATAAAGACTAGCCAACAGATTCATATAGGAATAGTGATCATTACCATCATAATCCCTATCCAAGGATAAAATACTAACCATATCCTTTTCCTCTTTAATATTTTTACCAGCTAGCCAATCATATGTCTGGGATAAAATATTCTGTCCATACTTGGATTTTAGCTTATCAAAATCTACTTCTTCTAACAAATCTAAAACTTCCCTGTAATCACCATTAGCCCTTAATAAATCTACTAAATAATCCTCCT
>JASKZW010000113.1 GCA_030147425.1 Tissierellales bacterium | reverse complement strand
ATAACATAGGCTGCAGGTATAACAAGCATGGTTAAAACTGATGATACTAAAAGACCAAAGATTATAGTATAAGCCAATGGTGCCCATAAAGTACCACCCCTAAGTCCCATTGGAACTAGTCCTATAACAGTTGTAACCATTCCTATCATTATAGGTCTTAATCTAGCAGTTGATGCTTCTTTTACTGCTTCATCAACAGTGTACCCTCTTTTTCTTAAAACATTGATAAAGTCTAGTAGGACTATACCATTATTTACAACTATACCCATAAGAGATATTGCCCCCATCATAGACATAAATCCTAAAGGGTATCCTGTAATTTTAAGTCCCCAAATTACTCCTATAAAAGATAGTGGAATAGTTCCCATTATTATTAATGGTTGAAGTAAATCAGAGAACTGGAACATTAATATTACATAAATAAGCGCAATTGATACTATAAAAGGCGCTACCATTGATTCAAATGTTTCTGCCCTGTCTTCACTTTCCCCACCAAACTCATAAGTATATCCATCTGGAACCTCAAAGTCTGCCATTTTTTCCTGAACTATATCTAAAACCTCAGCTGAAGTATATCCTGGCTTAGGATGTAGTCCTACAGTTATAGTTCTAGCTCTATTTCTTCTTAAGATTTTATTGGTTGCAAAATAATTTTTAAGTTCTGCAAACTGACCTATTGGAACATTTTGTTCGGTTATTTGTGATGTAACAAATATATTATCTAACATATCTGTAGAATACTTTTCATCTTGAGGTATTCTTAAGATAACTGGTACGTCATCTTCAGAATCAACCGGTCTAAGCTTGGTCATTTCAAGACCATTTATAGCCATTCTTACTGTTGCTGAAATATCATAATTAGTAAGTCCAACCATCATAGCCTTATCATGATCAACATCAAGATCCATCTTCATAGTCTTTAATCCATAGTTATCTTGAACGTGCTGACCTTCTTCAATTTCTTCCATTATATTCTTTATATCAATTGCAATATCCTGAAGAACATTTACATCTTCTCCACTTACCCTTACCTGAACAGGTAGGTCTACTGGTATTGCATTTTCAAGCTGTTTTACCTCTATTCTTGCTCCTGGTATATTTGAATCTAATTTTCTTTGAATTTTTTCAATGTCAGCCACCCTACCATTAACAACAAATTGCGCCTGGTTACTAGCTGGCTGATTACCAAAGAAGGATGTATAGAATTTTGGTATTCCGTCTCCTGCCTTAGATAAAATTGTCTCTACGCCATCATCTTCAAGTAATAGCTTTTCCATCTCCCTTACAACTTCATAGGTCTTCTCTATTGTAGTACCTTCCTTTAAAGTTAGGTCTATTACGTACTGATCCCTATCAACGAAAGGGAATAGTTGAAGACCTAGGGATGGAATTAAAAATCCACTTAGGATAAGAGCAACTACAGATAAAATTATAGTTGTCCTTGGAACCTTCATAACTACACTTAAAACTGATTCATATAGTCTTAAAAATACCTGTTGAACTCTTTGTAAAATAGTTATATTATGCTTACTTCCTTCAGTTTTCTTCTTCCTTCTTTTATATACCTTAAGTTCTCTTTCATGAGCACCTTCTAGGAACTTATGTCCCATAGCTGGTACAACAGTTAAAGATATTAAGTAAGAACTCATAAGGGCTATAGTTACCATTATTGGTAAATCCTTAATAAACTTACCTGCCACCCCTTCCATAAGTAAAAGCGGTGCAAAGGATGCTACTGTTGTTAAAGTAGATGTAAGAATTGGTATCTTAACATCTTCTACTGCTTCTATTATAGCTGTATCTCTATCTACACCTTCTCTTGATAAATAAAGATACATATTATCATTTGCTACTATAGCATTAGCTACTAATAGTCCAAGACAGACTATTAAAGATGCTATAGATACCTGATGAAGAACTATACCCATAATACCCATAAAAACAAAGGTTGTCATTACAGTTATTGGTATAGCTGATGATACAACAAGTGCTGAACGAAAACCCATGGTTATTAAAACTACTACTACTACTAAGACAATTGCTGATACTAAGTTTCCTTTAAAGTCTTCAACTGAGTCTTCTACATATTTAGACTGGTCAGTTATTATATCAACATTCATATCGTCTGATAGACCCTTATTAAACTCAGCTATAGCTTTTTTTACCTCTTCACCTATAACTACTACGTTTCTTTCTTCTTCATATTTTAAAGTTAGAAGTAGGGCTCTTTCACCATTACTATTTATATAAATATCTCTCTCTCCTTCAGCAGTTACAATATCCGCTATATCCTTTAAATAAATTGTATTTCCTGCCTCAGACATACTAACTATAGTATTTTTAATATCATCTATAGACTCATACTCTCCTGTAGTTGATACAGGAACATTAGATTCACCAAGTTTTAAACTACCACCTGGTATATTTATGTTTCTGGCCTTTAGTACTGTACCTATTTGGGTCATAGAAACTTTTAAGTTCTTCATCCTTTGAAGATCTAAGTTTATATGAATTTCATCAGGTACATGTCCATCTATATCTACTGAGGCTACTCCATCTATTCTTTCTATCTTTCCTTTTAACTCATCTGCTACTGATTTTAAAGCTTCATAGCTATAATCTTCTCCCCTTACTGTAAATAGCATACCGTATGTATCTGCCAGCTCTGTATTTACAGTAGGCTCCCAGGCATTTTCTGGAAGTTCTGCCTCATCTACCTTTTCCTTTAAAGTATCCCATGTTTCAGATATCTCATCATCTGATAGGTCTACAAGTCTTACTATTATTACCCCTGCATTATCTAAAGAATAAGATTCCATAAGTTTAATATTTGGGGTTTCATTTATCTTATCCTCCAAGGGTTTAACTATAAGTCTTTCTATATCTTCTGGAGTACCACCTGGATAAACCCCCATAACTAAAGCTCCTGGTGAAACAACATTAGGGTTTTCCTGTCTCTCCATAGTTACATATATATAGGCCCCGACTATAATAATGAATAAAGATATTATAGCTATAATGCTTTTATTATCTATACACCATTTAATCATTGTCTTCTCTCCTAGCCTTTACTTCTTCCCCATCATTTAGTCTATACTGTCCTTCAATTACTAGAGTATCACCTTCCTCTAGACCACTTGTAACTTCTATTAAATCTCCAAATACTTCTCCAACTTCTATCTTACGCCTATTTACCATTTTATTTTTATCATCATAAACAAACACAAAGCTTCCCTCTGCATTATCTATAATAGAATTTATAGGTATAGTTATAGCATCTACATCTCCCATAGGAATATTTACATTAGCTATCATACCTGGTTTTATCTTATTCTCAGGATTTTTAATGTCTATAATAACTCCAAAGGTTCTAGTTTCAAGGTCTGCAACTGCATCAATTTTAGAGATTCTTCCCTCTACCTTTAGATCCAATCCCTTAACATAAACATCAACTGTGCTTCCTACTATTATAGAGTCTATAAATTTATCTGGAACACCTATTTCTACTTCTAAGTTATCTAGTCTTCCTATTGCTAAAGTAGGGTATCCTGGTATAACAGTCTCTCCTTCTTCTGATAACTTCTTAATTACTGTACCATCTATAGGACTAGTTAGTACTGTATCTTCTATTTTAGAATCTGCAAGGTCTACCATAGCGGATGCTTGTTTTAATCTTTCCTGTGCTCCACGCTCTGTATCAGCTATTTCCTTTAATTTAGTCTCTACAACATCCTTTTTAAGCTCTAGCTCTTCTACAGTTTTTGTAGCTACAGCTCCTTGTTCATGTAGTCT
This sequence comes from Tissierellales bacterium, assembly GCA_030147425.1. Next base: position 3,011 of record JASKZW010000113.1, on the reverse strand, counting down.
TTTTACCCTTTCTAACTGAGTGTTTATAAACTCTAAGTTAGATTCTGCTTCCTTTCTAGCTGATGCTATTTTTGTATCTATCTCAGCATCTATAGCATCATATTGAGCCTGAGCTGCTGTTCTTGCAATCTCATAATCATGTGTATTTAAAGTCATTAAGGTTTGACCCTTACTTACCCTGTCACCTTCTTTTACTGTTACACTTTCTAATGTTCCAGGTACCTTAAAAGCAACCTTTACCATCTGACCTGGCTTAACATTACCACTAAACTCCATAGCTGTTGATTGATTGTCTCTTAAAACTGTATCTACTACTACAGGTTTTAAAACCTCTTCTTCCTTAGTTTCTTCTTTTTTACCACAGGATGTTAAGAGTAAAACTCCTGCTAATATGACTGCTAAGACTCTTGTCTTCTTCATCTAATTACCCCCAAAGTTAATAATCAAAATCACCTATGTTATTTCTATATTGTAACCTTGCTAGGTTATATCCATGAGTGATTTTTACTATATTTTCTTCTATCTCTGCTAATTTTTCCTCTGCTGCAATTACCTCTAGGATGGTTCCTGCTGACGCTTCTAGGTTTAAACTTGATAGCATGCTAGTGTCAACCCCAAAACCTTCTTTGTATCTTGCTTCTGCTATTTTTACATTTTCCTTAGCATTCTCAACCATACCTTCTGTTTCATATAAAAGGTCACGAGTATTTTTCATCAAAGCGTAGGATTTTCTAATAGAACTTTCTACCTCATCCTTAGCCTGTTCATATTTAATTCCCGCTTTTTCATTTAAAAGTTTGGCCTCTCTATACTGGAATGTATTTTCTGTAAAAGAAGACTTAACCTCTTTAAAGTTGGTTGAAAATATTAAAACTTCTCCTAAACTCTTTTTAATCTCTAATCTATTTTCCATTCCCTGCTTTAAACCTTCATTTAGGTCAAAGTTTTCAGGTTCTGTTGATAAATCTGATACTAACTTTATATCTTCATCCATCTTAAGCCCAGCATTTTTCTTAAGCTCTATTTTATTAGTTTCTATATCTGACTTAGTTTGTTCATAGGCTAATTTTGTAGCCTTATAATAAACCTCTGCCATTAACATGTCATCCTTAGGTTTCATTCCCTCATTATAAGAGGCCTTAGCAAACTCATATTGCTTTTTACCCCTATCCATAGCTGCCTTTCTTACCTTAAGTAATTCCTCAGCTCCTAAAACGTCATAATAATTTTTCTTTATAAGTAAAGCTATACTATTTTTATAAATATCAAAAGATGCCTGAGTTACTTCATGAGCCACATCTGGCATAAGCTCAATTAAATCTGCTGAAGAATCAATTGTAAGAGCATTAAGACTGGCAAAATCCAGCGCAGAACCTATTGTAGCCCCTGCTTGATCTAGAGCCTGAGCTATTGCGTAGTCTCCTCTATCTAACTGCTCTCTTCCTGACTCTATTCCCTTATTAACCTCATTTTTTATCCCCTGTTTATATTCGTCAGGTATAGGTAGTTTATTTATGTCTGTACCTGCTTCTATAACTGTACCATCTGGTAGATTAATATCTTCTGGTGCTATACCCTTATCTATTAAACTTTGTGCTGTGTTTAAAGCCGATATACCATCCTTAATATCCTTATTACCCCTTCTTAGTTTTCTAGCACTGTACCTACCCCTATCTTTCGAAACTTGTGAAAGATCAATTTCTACCTCTACCTCATCTAAAGCCCTACTATTTTCTATACCATGCTTTACAACCTCTTCCATGGTCATAGTCTTAGCCGCGTAAGCTGGTAGACTAGCTACAGTTAAAATAGCTGCTAAAGCTAAAGATGTTACTCGCTTGTAAATTTTCATTTTCCTTCCTCCTTATCTAGTCTAGTTTGACTAATTTATATAAATAAATTTAATATCGATTAGATTCTTAAAACTAAAAAAATCCCCAGCTAGGTTTCGCCTTTTAGCTTCTTTAAATACCTATAAATAGGGTTAATACTACCACTATAACCTTGTTTTTTTAGCTCTCTATAAATTTTAGCTCCAATATAGCCATTTTCTAAATACCACTTTTTTATCTGTTCCTTATATTCATCTATCTTGGTTGGATAATAATCCCTTCTTCTATATCTTGGCTTTTCTTCTGAACGAATCCAACGTCTAACTGTATTTCTTGACATGTCCATATCCCTGGCTATCTGCCTAATAGGGACACCTTTTTTATAAAGACTTCTTACCTTCTCCCATTTCTTCATTTTAAACCCCCTATTACAAAAACCATCCCTTAGATGGGTGGGTCAATTTTATCTGTAAATTTCTAACCTGTAACATACTATAAAGCATGAAAAACTATTTGTCAACCCAGAAAAAATCAAAAAAAGAGGACCTATTGGTCCTCCATAAATTATGGTCTTATTCTATCTGTATATATTCCCATTATACCAAGGTCTTCTAAAAGATTTACTTCCTCTAGATCATTAATAGTATGGGCGTAGGTATAGATACCTATATCTTTTAATCTGGCCGGTAGACCTGTTTTAGATCTATTTCTAGACATAGTTATAGCAAAGGGTCTTTTCTCCTTAGCAAATTTAACTATCTCATCATTATGAGCTTCTATCTTATATAAGGTTAAAATTATATTTTTAAAACCTAGATTTTCTGCCTGGATATATTCTTCAAAGTTATAAACTTGAGGAATTAACTTATCAGTTAAGAAAGGATTTTCATCCCTTAACATTTTTAAAGCTTCAATATTCCTATCCTTTATATCCGTTACTAGATAAACTTGTGGATTTTCATTAAACCAACTTTCGAGTAAATCTGGTGTTAACTGGGTCCAGTTATTTATCATCTTAAAGTTTACAAACTCATCATAAGAATATCTTCTTACTGGTACCTGAAAAAACTTACCTATAAATCCATCCCAGCTATGAGTTGCAACTAAACGATTATCAGTTGTCCATTCAAAGTCTATTTCAACAAGTCTAACCCCTGCCTTAAAACTCTCTTCAACAGC
>JASKZW010000110.1 GCA_030147425.1 Tissierellales bacterium | reverse complement strand
TAATAACCACAAGGACAAGGATTCATAGCTGCTACTAACATGAAATTACAAGGAAATGTGTACCTGCCTTTTGCTCTTGATATTGTAACATACTTATCTTCCATAGGCTGGCGCAGAACTTCTAAAGTATTTTTTTCAAATTCTGCAATTTCGTCTAAAAATAAGACTCCATTATGGGAAAGTGATATTTCACCAGGCTTAGGATTTCTGCCTCCTCCTACAATTGATACAGCTGAACTAGTATGATGAGGTTTCCTAAAGGGTCTTCTTTTCATCAAGCCCGAATTAGGTAGGAGCCCAGAAATGCTATATATATTAGTAACTTCAATAGATTCCTCAAATGTTAGGTCAGGCAAAATTGTTACTAGGGCCCTGGCTGCCATTGTCTTACCTGAGCCAGGCGGTCCAATTATCAATACATTATGTCCTCCTGCAGCTGCTACTTCTAGAGCCCTCTTTAAGTTCTCTTGTCCCCTAATATCTGAAAAATCTAAGTAAAAGTTCCCCTTATCTTTTTTAAACCTTTCTTTATTTGTATAACTACTAATTTTCCTTAACCCATTTAAATATTCTACTACTTCTTTTAAGTTTTTAACTGGTATTATCTCAACATCATTTAAAACACCTGCTTCTTCCTTACTATCATAAGGAACTACACACTTGTATATACCATTTTTCCTTAAGGATATAATCATAGGAAGAACTCCATCAATATTATTTATTTTTCCATTTAAAGACAACTCTCCGATAAAAGCTATTTTGCTTAAATCTAAACTATTAGATATTAATCCACTAGCCTTTAATATACCCACAGCTATAGCTAAATCCAGCTGAGATCCATCTTTTTTTAAATTTGCTGGTACTAAGTTTATGGTTATTCTTTTTAAAGGAAAGTCTATCCCTATATTCTTTATAGAGGATCTTACTCTTTCTTTAGCTTCTTTGATAGAGGCATCAGCTAAACCAACTATATTTAACTGGGGTAAACCATTAGATATATCAGTTTCCACATTAATAATATGGCCTTCTAGGCCATGTAAAATGCATGTTTTAACCTCTGAATACATTCTAGTCCTCCAGTCTAAAAAGCATTTTTTATGTGGTTAACTTTCTTACTCTTTAAATAAATTTCTATAATATCATATCTTAATTGATAGTCTCTTATATTTTTATCTTTTAAATAGAAAAGTGAAGTTTTTAAAATTTTCTTTCTTTTTTTGCCGGTAACAGCCTCAAAAGGATAGCCATAATTAAGATTAGTTCTACTCTTAACTTCTACGAATATTAAATTTTTATCTTTCCTACATATTAAATCGATCTCTCCTATAAAATTTCTATAATTTCTTTCACAAATCATATATCCCTTATTTTTTAAATATAATTCTGCTAGCCTTTCACCATAGCTACCCTTATCTAAATTATTCATCATAGATATACCTCTCTACTTTAAAATGTTTTTTAAAAAAGATCTTCTGTGTATATCTGTAACTCCTAATTCTAGTATTGCTTCCCTATGTTGTTTAGTTCCATAACCTTTATTTTTGGCCAGACCATAGCCAGGATATTTTTTATCTTGCTCAATACATATATTATCCCTATAAACCTTGGCTATAATTGAAGCGCAAGCTATTCCATAGCTTTTTTCATCACCCTTTATCAAACTTTCCTGATCTATATCTAAATCAATATTTTCAGCATCAATTAAAAGAAAGTCTGCTTCTACCTTATTTCCATCCTTATCTTTTAAATTTAAAACTGCTTCCTTCATCGCTAATCTAGTTGCCTCTTTTATATTTATCTCATCTATTACTTTGTTATCAACCTGGCCTATACCAACAGCCAAGGAATTATCTAAAATCAAATCATAGTATTCTCTTCTTTTTTTATCACTTATTTTTTTAGAATCATTTATTCCATCTATAGGATTCTCCATATCCATAATTATAGCACAAGCTACTACATCACCAGATAAGCAACCTCTACCTACCTCATCTATACAGGCTATTTTTTTATAGCCTTTCTGCCTATATTCCCTATAAATATCCATTTAAAAAAACTCACTAGGTAGTTCTAAAGTATGATTACCTAATATTCCTTTCCTATATTCCGTTATAATTATGTTAGATACCCTACTATAATCTATTTCTCCACCTCTAACAATACATCCTCTTTTTCTTCCTATCTTATCCATCACTTCCAAAGGATCCTCTGATTTCTCTATTCCATATCTTTCATAAATATCATCTAAACCCAAGTCTATAAAAATAGATACTAGTCTATAGGCTAATGTTTCTATATCTAATAAATTATCCTTAATAGCTCCTGTTAGGGCTAATTTTTCTCCTACTCTTTCATCTTCAAATTTAGGCCAAAGAATTCCTGGAGTATCTAATAAATCTATATTATGGGAACTTTTAACCCATTGTTTACCCCTTGTTATTCCCGGCACATTACCTACGCGAGCTCCCTTCCTTCCTGCAAGAGTATTTATAAAAGTTGATTTTCCTACATTAGGAATCCCCACTACCATAGCTCTTATATTTTTTCTATTTAAATCTAATTTATCCCTTAAGCTATCTATATAATCAATTACTTTTCTAATATCACTTTGTTTCCTGCTATCTATTTTTAAATAATCAATATTATTTTCCTTATAAAACTCTTCCCATATTTTTAAACCTTCTTGAGAAGCTAAATCTGATTTGTTTAATAAAAGAAGCCTAGCTTTATTATTTACTAATTTATCAAGATCTGGGTTTTTACTGCTATAGGGTATTCTTGCATCTACTATTTCTATCACTAAATCAACTAAGGATAAGTCTGATTTTATTTGGGATTGAGTCTTCCTCATATGACCTGGATACCAATTTATACTCATATTAATTCCCCCCTTTTAATTTTCTACATAAAAATGGGACTTTTTCAAGTCCCAAAGTTTTAGTACATTTTCTTCTCTTTTACTCTAGCCGCTTTACCTTGTCTTTCTCTTAAGTAGTACAGCTTAGCTTTTTTAGTTTTACCTCTTCTAGTAACCTTAATATCTTCAACTCTAGGTGAGTGTAATGGGAAAGTTCTTTCCACACCAACTCCGTAAGAAATTCTTCTAACTGTGAAAGTTGATCTAACTGCACTTCCTTGTTTCTTTATAACAGTTCCTTCAAAAACTTGAATTCTTTCTCTACTTCCTTCTTTTACTAAATAATGAACTTGAACAGTATCACCAACATTAAAGCTAGGTGTATTTTCCTTAACTTGTTCATTTTCAATTGATTTTATTATATCCACTGTTCAAAACCTCCCTTCTCACTAGATGTTCTTAATATTAAATAACAGAGGAACATCCGTATTCCATACCTTTAAAATAATATCACAGAATATTAGATTTTTCAACTCTTAAGATCCTTTTTTATCATATTTAAATATTCTTTTTCTTTTTTATTTAATTTATAGTTTTTTAGTAAATCTGGCCTATTTTTATAAGTTAATTTCAAGGATTCATAAAGCTTCCACTCCTCAATTTTTGCATGGTTGCCTGATAAAAGAACTTCTGGTACACTATGACCTTTAAATTCCCTTGGCCTAGTATATTGAGGATGCTCTAGTAAGCCCTTAAAATGGGATTCATCTACAAAAGACTCCCTTGATGATAGGGTGCCTGGTAAAAGTCTTATAACTGTTTCTATAAATACCATAGCTGCTAGTTCCCCACCAGTTAAAACATAGTCACCTATAGAAATCTGATCATCTACATAGTTTTCTACTATCCTATTATCAATTCCTTCATAGTGACCACAAAGTATTATTAAATGGTCTTCCTTAGAATAGGACTTGGCTATCTCCTGATTAAGCTTACGACCAGTTGGAGTCATATAAATAACCTTGCTTTTATCTTCTTTAACTGACTTTATGCTGTCATAAATAGGTTGGGGAGTCATAAGCATACCGGGTCCACCTCCAAAAGGATAGTCATCTACCTTTTTATGCTTATTCTCTGAAAAATCCCTTATATTTATAGTATTTAAGGCAAATACACTATTATCAATAGCTCTTCCTACTATGCTAAATTCCTTAAAACTATTAAAAATATCAGGAAATAAGGTTAATACATCTATTTTCATTCTATCATACCTTCAATTGGATCTATTTTTATAACTTTATTATCTATATCTATATCTTTTACAAATTCCTTTATAGCCGGAATCATTACTTCTTTTTTACTCTCTGTTTTTATAAGGTAAACATCATTAGCAGCATAAGTTAACACATCCTTAACTACACCTATATAGTTATCATTTAAATCATAGACCTTGCAATCTATAAGATCAAATATAAAATAGGCCCCATCAGGTAAATCAACTAACTGCTCCTTGTCTATAGCTAAATATGTATTTTTATATAATTCTGCTTGATCAATGCTGTCTATCCCCTCAAGTTTTAGTATTGGATTGTCCTTTATATATTTAACACCTAAAACCTGGTGTTTTTTCCCAGTTTTTTCTAAATAAACATAATCTAAGTCTTTAAAACGCTCTAAATCATCTGTTAAGGCATTAAGCTTTAGTTCACCTTTAATGCCATGAGTATTTATTATTAATCCTATCCTAATTTCCATCCTAATCACCATTTTTATATATTTTAAAAGGGTTAGATACCTAACCCTTTTACTATTGTAGTATCTCTACTACTACTCTTTTATTTTCTTTGATAGCTGCAGCTTTTACAACTGTCCTAATAGCTTTAGCTATCCTTCCTTGTTTTCCTATAACCTTACCCATATCTTCCTCAGCAACTCTTAATTCTATTATAACAGACTGAGTTCCTTCAATTTCTTTAACATCTACTTCTTCAGGATTATCTACTAGTGCTTTTGCTATTGTTTCAACTAGTTCTTTCATTAAATAGCACCTCCTAGATATACAAATATTAGATTGCTATTATTTTGAAGATTCGTATACATTGTTTTCTCTAAAAAGTCTATCTACTGTTGCTGTAGGTTTAGCTCCTTCGCCTAACCATTTTCTAGCGCTTTCGTCATCTATTTTTATTGTTACAGGTTCAGTTGTTGGGTTATAGTAACCTATTTCCTCTATAAATCTTCCGTTTCTTGGAGCTCTAGAGTCTGCTACAACTAATCTATAAAAAGGATTCTTGTTTGAACCCATTCTTTTTAGTCTTATTTTAACAGCCATTTTTCCACCTCCTATAATTTTTATTATTTATTTAGAAAAAGGGGAAATTAAATCCTCCTCTTTTCTTCATTGTTTTTTCAATATTGTTAAACTTCTTCATCATCTTTTGAGTTTCTCTGAATTGCTTAAGTAATCTATTTACATCTGATACGGATGTACCGCTTCCTTGAGCAATTCTCTTTCTACGACTACTATTTATTACATTAGGTTTTTCCCTTTCTTCCATAGTCATAGATTGTATTATTGCTTGAATTCTGACAATTTCTTTTTCATCAAAATTTAAGTTTTTTAACATTTTATTATTAACCCCTGGAACCATTGCTAATAATTCATCTAAAGGTCCTAGGTTTTTCATCTCTTCTATCTGGTCTAAAAAGTCATCTAAAGTAAACTGCTGACTCCTTAACTTTTGCTCTAATTCTAAAGCCTTTTTCTCGTCTATAGCTGCCTCAGCTTTTTCTATAAGGGAAAGAACATCTCCCATTCCTAAAATTCTTGAAGCCATCCTGTCTGGATGAAAAGGCTTTAACTCATCAAGCTTTTCTCCCATACCTACAAATTTGATAGGTTTATCTGTAACTGATCTCATTGACAGGGCCGCTCCACCTCTTGCATCCCCATCTAATTTGGTTAATACTATTCCTGAGATTTCTAACTTTTCATTAAAGGAATCTGCTACATTGACAGCATCCTGCCCTGTCATCGAATCTACTACTAATAGTATTTCATCTGGATTAACTGCTTCCTTTATATTTCCTAGCTCATCCATTAAAGTATCATCTATATGAAGTCTACCTGCTGTATCTATTATAACTACATCATTTCCATTTTTCTTTGCATGCTCTAAAGCAGCCTTTGAAATATCTACTGGATCATGCTTGTCTCCCATTGTAAATACTGGAACTCCTGCCTTTTCCCCAACAACTTGTAATTGCTTTATAGCTGCTGGTCTGTATATATCACAAGCTACTAATAAAGGTTTTTTATTTTCCTTTAGCATATTATAAGCAAGTTTTCCTGTAGTAGTTGTTTTACCTGCCCCTTGTAAACCACACATAAGTATTACAGTTGGCGGTTTAGATGAATAGTCAATTTTTGCCTGACTTTCCCCCATCAACTTGGTCAATTCTTCTTTTACAATTTTTATAACTTGCTGACCAGGAGTTAAACTTTCCATAACTTCAGAACCTACAGCTCTTTCCTTTACTGTTTTTGTAAAAGACTTTACTACCTTAAAGTTAACATCTGCCTCTAGTAAGGCTAGCCTTACTTCCCTCATAGCAGAATCTACATCTTTTTCGGAAACCTTACCCTTACCAGTTAGTTCTCCAAGTGCATTTTGTAGTTTTTCTGATAAACTTTCAAATACCATATTATCCAACCTCCTGGCTATCTTTTAAATTTTTATCAATTATTCGTCTTATTTCCATTGCTTTTTCTTTAATACTTTCATTTTTACTTTCATTTTCTATTTCTGAAGCCAAACTATATACATCCCTCAATCTTTCAGTTCTTCTACGATCCTTCCTTACTAGTCTTAAATTTTCCTCATAATCTATTAATTTTTCTTCCCCTCTTTTTAGGGTTTCATAAACCGACTGTCTACTTATATCTAATTCTTCCCCAATTTCAGATAGGGATAAATCATGTATATAGTAAAGTTCAATAGCATCATATTGCCTATCACTTAATAACTTTCCGTAAAAATCAAAAAGTATTCCTATTCTCACAATGTTTTCCATTATATCACCATCTATTTACACTGTCAAGGTAAAACCTTGACAGTGTTTATTTTAATATAAATAAATTTTTTTGTCAATATTATTTGAAAAGCGCATCTACAAAAGTATCTGGATCAAATTCATGTAAGTCATCAATTCCCTCACCAATACCTATTAATTTTACTGGAAGATTTAATTCAGATTGTAAAGGTATAACTACTCCACCCTTAGCTGTACCATCTAACTTTGTTAAAGCCACCCCAGTTATATTAGTAACTTCCTTAAAGGTTTTGGCCTGGGATAGGGCATTCTGCCCTGTTGTAGCATCTAAAACTAGTAAAACTTCTTTGCTGGCTTCAGGATACTCTCTTTCAGTAACCCTAAATATCTTATTTAACTCATCCATTAAGTTCTTTTTATTATGCAATCTTCCTGCTGTATCACAAATTAAAACATCTGACTTCCTAGCCTTAGCTGCTTGAATACCATCATATATAACAGCAGCCGGATCTGAGCCTTCACTATGGGATATTATATCTACATTAGCCCTATTTCCCCACTCCTCTAACTGTTCTATAGCCGCTGCCCTAAAAGTATCTCCTGCAGCTATTAAAACACTTTTACCATCTTGTCTTAAATTATTTGCAAGCTTTCCTATAGTAGTAGTCTTACCTACTCCATTTACACCTACAACTAAAATAATAGCTGGAGAAGGTTCTATATTTAGTTCATTATTTAAGTCGTTGCTTAAAATAGCTTCCTTTATTTCTAGCTGTAGCATCTTTCTAACTTCTTCTGGGTCTGTAACCCTATTTAATTTAACTTTCTCTTCTAAGGCATCTATAATGTTCATAGTAGTTTCTACACCTACATCAGCTGTTACAAGTATTTCCTCTAAATCTTCAAACAGCTCTTCATCTACCTTTGTAAAGGAAGCAAAAACACTATTTAATTTATTAGTCATATCCCTTCTAGTTTTATCTAGACCATCAACTAATTTATCAAAGAAACTACGTTTCTTTGGCTTCTCTTTCTTTTCTTTCTCCTGTCTTTCCTTTTCTTGTCTTTCTTTCTCTTGTCTTTCTTTCTCCTGTCTTTCCTTTTCTTGCCTTTCCTTCTCTTGCCTTTCTTTCTCTTGTCTTTCTTTCTCTTGTCTTTCTTTCTCTTGTCTTTCCTTCTCTTGCCTTTCCCTTTCTTGCCTTTCCTTTTCTTGTCTTTCTTTCTCTTGCCTTTCTTTCTCTTGCCTTTCCTTTTCTTGTCTTTCCTTCTCTTGCCTTTCCTTTTCTTGCCTTTCCTTTTCTTGTCTTGCCTTTTCTTGCCTTGCCTTCTCTTGCCTTTCCTTCTCTTGTCTTGCCTTTTCTTGCCTTGCCTTCTCTTGCCTTGCTTTTTCTTGCTTCTCTTTCTCCTGTCTTGCCTTCTCTTGTCTTGCTTCTTCTTGCTTTTCTTCTAAATTGTTTACATCTTCTTCTATTTTTTCTTTATCTATAGAGTTTGACTCTTTTCTTCTTTCTAAAACCTCTTCACTCCAGTGCTTAAC
>JASKZW010000086.1 GCA_030147425.1 Tissierellales bacterium | reverse complement strand
TCTTCATCAATTTCCATGATTTTAACTGTAACCTTGTCACCCTTGTTTAAAACATCTGCTGGCTTGTTAACATGTTTAGTTGATATTTGTGAAACATGAACTAGTCCATCTACTTTTTCTTCTAATCTAACAAAAGCACCAAAGTCTAATAGATTAACTACAGTTCCTTCTACAACATCCCCTACTTTATTATTTCTTATAAATACATCCCAAGGTTTTTCTTCTAATTGTTTTATACCTAGGGATATTCTATTTCTTTCTTGGTCAAAGTCAAGTACCTTAACCTTAACATTTTCACCTTCCTTAACAACTTCTGAAGGATGATTTATTCTTAACCATGAAAGATCAGATATGTGAGCTAAACCATCTAGGCCTCCAATGTCTATGAAAGCTCCAAAGTTTGTTAGTCTAGCAACCTTACCTTCAATAACTGCATCTTTTTCTAAGTTTTCCCATAATTTTTCTTGCTTTTCTAATAGTTCTTTTTCTTCTAGTTTTCTTGCTGACAATATAATCCTGTTTTGTCTTCTGTTTAAGTCAATAACTTTTGCCTTTAAAGTTTCGCCTTTGTACTTGCTTAAGTCGTCTACATAGTCAACTGATATTTGAGAAGCTGGCATAAATCCTCTTAGTTCATTTACTAGAACGCTTAGTCCACCTTTTACACTATTTAAAACCTTACACTCAACAACTTCTTCATTTTCATAAATTTCTTCAAGTTCTTCCCAACCTTTTATCGCTTTTAGTCTTCTAGTTGATAGAAGTACATTTCCTTCACCATCATCTAGGCTTACAACGTAAACATCTATAGAATCTCCTTCTTCAAAAAGGTCTTTTGGTTTTACATCAGGGTTAGTAGATAGTTCTTCCTTTGTTATAATACCATCAGAAGTATAGTTTATATTAACCATAACCTCTGTTTCAGTTACATATATAACTTCACCCCTAACTATATCCCCCTTGTTAATTCTAACCATTGTGTTTTCAATAGCTTCTAACATTTCATTGTTCATTTCATTCTCATTTATATTATTCATAAGAACAATAACCTCCTTAATTATCCAATCAGGTGTTGAAGCACCTGCGGTTATACCTATTTTTTTAAAATTTTTAAATTCTTCTAAAGGCAATTCATCAGCTTCTTCAATATGATACACATTTTTACAGTACTTCCTAGCTACTTCAGCAAGTTTATTAGTATTAGAACTATTATATCCTCCAATTACTATCATAGCATCTACTTTTTTTGCTGTATTTTTACAGGCTTCTTGTCTTTCATTGGTTGCATTACAAATTGTATTAAAAATTTCAACTTTATTGCCTTTTTCTTTAAGTATTTTTGTAAGTTTAGCAAAAAATTCTTCTTTATTTGTTGTTTGGGATACAATACATATTTTATCATAAAAATCTAAATTTGTGGCTTCTTCTATTGAATTTATTATAATAGAACTATAATCAGTCCAACTATCTATAGATATAACTTCTGGATGGCTTGGATCTCCTATTATAATAACTTGATAACCATCCTTATAATATTTTTCAGCCCTTTTTTGCACAGAAATAACATAAGGGCAGGTAGTATCTATTATATTTAATTCTGAATTTTCTGCAAGTTTATTTTTGACATCCTTAGCTATACCATGGGACCTAGTTACTAAATTCCCACTCTTTATTTTATAAGGATCATTTGTTGTTATAAGTCCCTTTTTTTCAAATTTTTCAACTGTTTGTGGATTATGTATAATAGGTCCAAAAGCATAATTTTTTCTAGTCTTGTCCTTTAGAGTGTCCTCAGTTAAATCCAGGGCTCTCTTTACTCCAAAACAATGGCCAGCCCTATCTGCTATTATTATTTCCATTATACTGCTCCTCTACTTTTTATTATCTTGTTCATATATTTTTATTAGAATATCCTTGCCTACTTTATCATAATCAGATTTTTTCGGCCTAGCTTCAATTATATCATTATATAATATAGGTTTTCCAATATTAATATTAATTTTTCCAAATATTTTATAATTAGCATCTATATAGACAGGAACAACTGGAGTTTTAGTTTTTAAAGCTAAAAGTCCTACGCCCGCCTTGGCATTTTCTATATCAAACTCCTTTACCCTAGTACCTTCAGGGAAAATACCTAAGACTTCATCATTGTTTAATATTTTTAAAGAGTGCTTTACCGCAGCTAAATCACTCCCATCCCTGTCTACTGGAAAGGCATTTAGCTTGGTAAAAAACCAAGATAAAAATTTATTTTCAAATAGTTCTTTCTTTCCCATAAAATGAATAGGCCTTCTTGTACAAAAAGCTAACATAACTGGATCAATAAAACTTATGTGATTGGCAGCTATTATAAGACGACCTTCTTCAGGTATATTTTCCTTTCCTTTTATGTCTATCCTAAAAATTATAAAAGCTAGTATAAGAACAATAAATCTTAAAAGCTTATAAAACAAAATCATCACCTTCTATGTGGGAGATTATTTTAGATACTACTTGATCTATACTTAAGAAAGTTGAATCTATTTCTATTGCATCATCTGCTTTTTTTAAAGGATTAAGTTTTCTTGTTGAGTCAATTTCATCTCTTTTCTTAATATCCTTTAAAACCTCTTCAAAGCTGACATTCTCACCACTTTCTAAAAAATCCCTATGCCTTCTTTTAGCCCTTTCTTCAGCAGAAGCTATCAAGAAAAACTTAAAGTCTGCATTAGGAAACACAGCTGTACCTATATCCCTACCATCCATTATTATACTTTCTTTTTCTCCCATTTCCCTTTGAAAGTCTAATAAATACTTTCTTACATCAGCATTGCTAGCAACCTTGGATACATTTTGACTGACAATATTTTTTCTTATTTGGGATTCAATATTCTTTTCATTTAGTAAGATATTTCCTTCCCTATCATAAGAAAGTTTTACTTTATTTAAGGCTTGGGATATATCCTTGTCCTTATCTAAGTCTATTTCCTTTTCCAACATGTAATAGGTGAGGGCCCTGAACATAGCACCTGAATCTATGTATTTTATATTTAAGTTTTCAGCTACTTTTTTAGCTATGGTGCTTTTTCCTGAAGCTGCAGGCCCATCAACTGCTACTATATAATTTTTACTCAAGCTATTCCTCCTTTTCCTAACTAAATCTGGCCTTAAGGATTTTGCCTTATTTAGATAGATATGTTTGATATTTTTAATTTCATCATTATAGAATAAAATTAAGCGAATACAAGATTCTAAAGAGTTTTCTACTTCCATCTCTTGAAAACACATTAATCCTATATCCGTAAAACCTAACTTTCTTGCAGCTCTTGCTGGATAAGCCTTGTTTAAATCCTTTGTTGCAGAAAATAGTATAGATACTACTTTTTCTTTTTTTAAATTATTTTCTCTAATTATAGTTTCTAATAGCTTTTCTGTTTCTTTTAGTATATCTTTTTCAGAATTATTTTCTACACTTGTAGCTCCCCTTATAGTTAGCAAAATAAATCACTTCCTTATTATATCATATAATTTATTCTATATACTAGTACCTGCCAAATAGCCTGTTGAGTAGGCAATTTGAAGATTATATCCTCCTGTAAGGGCTTCAACATCTATAACTTCACCAGCAAAATATAGATTTTCAACTAGTTTTGATTCCATAGTAGAAGGATCAATTTCCTTTACATCTACTCCACCAGCTGTCACTATAGCTTCATTTATATCCCTTAAGCCATTAAAATCTAAAGGATAATCTTTTATAGACTTAATAAGTTGCTGTCTTTCCTCTGTAGTAATTTGGTTAATAACCTTGTCGTAGTCTACACCACTTTCAGCTATAATTGGTTCTATCATTTTTTTAGGTAAAAGATCATTTAAAGAATTTCCTAGAATTTTATTTTGGTTTTTCTCAAAATCCCTTAAAAGCCTATTATCTAATTTTTCAAAGCTTAGGGCAGGCTTTAAATCTACTGATAATTTAATTTTATCCCTATTTTCTATTTTATTAATCATACTACTCATGGTTAAAACTATAGG
>JASKZW010000069.1 GCA_030147425.1 Tissierellales bacterium | reverse complement strand
TTCAAATGTTAAATTATATTGGAGAGGAGTTTTTTTATGTATAAAATTGTTAAAAAAGAGCTACTTGCACCTAATATATATTCATTCGATATATTAGCTCCAAGAGTAGCTGAATCAGCACAACCAGGACAATTCGTAATAGTAATTGTTGATGATGAAGGGGAAAGAATTCCATTAACAATCTGCGATTATGACTTGGACAAGGGTACAGTAAATATAGTTGTTCAAACTATGGGTTGCTCAACTAAGAAAATGAAAGACTATGAGGAAGGAGACTACTTTAAGGACTTTGTTGGACCTTTAGGACAGCCTTCAGCATATGTAAATGAAGACTTAGATGAGTTAAGAAAGAAAAATATATTATTTATAGCAGGTGGAGTTGGGGCAGCACCAGTATTTCCACAGGCTCGTTGGTTAAATGAAAGAGGAGTTAATGTAGACGTTATCCTTGGAGCTAAAAACAAGGAAATGTTAATATTAACAGATAAATTAGAAGCAGTGTGCGATAATTTATACATATCAACTGACGACGGAAGCTATGGATTTGACGGTATGGTTACAGGTTTATTAGAAGAACTAGTTGAAAAAGAAGGAAAAGAGTATGACTTAGTAGTTTCTATTGGACCTATGATCATGATGAAATTCGTTGCTTTATTAACAGAAAAATTAGAAATACCTACAGTAGTAAGCTTAAACCCTATCATGGTTGATGGTACAGGAATGTGTGGAGCATGTAGGGTAACAGTAGGAAATGAAACTAAGTTTGCTTGTGTTGATGGGCCTGAGTTTGATGGTCACATAGTAGACTTTGATGAAGCTTTACAAAGACAAGGTCAATACAGAAGTGAAGAATGTGAAGACCAAGCTCAAAATCAACCAGGATGTAAGGTAACAGAAATTGAAGTAGAAGAAAAAGAAGAATATGAGTGGGACAGATTTAAAAGAGTTCCTATAGCAGAGCAAGACGCAAAAGTAAGAGCATCAAACTTTGAAGAGGTTTGTTTAGGATATACTGAAGAAGAAGCTATAGCAGAAGCTAAAAGATGTTTAAACTGTAAACACCACCCATGTGTTGGTAACTGTCCGGTAGGAATAGATATACCAAGATTTATTGCTCATATAGCAGAAGGTGAATTTGAGGAAGCTGCTCATGTATTAGCAGAATACTCAGCATTACCAGCTGTTTGTGGTAGAGTTTGTCCACAAGAAGAGCAATGTGAAAAGGTATGTGTACTTGGAAACAAGGGAGATGCAGTAGCAATAGGTAAATTAGAAAGATTTGCTGCAGACTGGGCAAGAGAAAATAATATCCAATTAGGAGAAGCTAAGGAATCTAATGGACACAAAGTTGCTGTAATAGGATCAGGACCAGCAGGAATTACTTGTGCAGGAGAATTAGCTAAGGAAGGATATGACGTTACTATATTTGAAGCTTTACATGAACCGGGTGGAGTATTAGTATACGGAATACCAGAATTTAGATTACCTAAGGAAGAAGTTGTAAGACATGAAGTTGAAAACTTAAAGAACTTAGGAGTTAAAATAGAAACAAACGTTGTAGTAGGAAGAACTGTTAAAGTTGACGACTTATTACACAAAGAAGGATTTGAAGCAGTTTTCATAGGTTCAGGTGCAGGATTACCTAAATTTATGGGAATCGAAGGAGAAAACCACAATGGTGTATTCTCAGCTAACGAATTCTTAACTCGTAATAACCTAATGAAAGCTTTCAGAGAAGATCACGATACACCTATAAAAGTAGGAGAGAAAGTAGCTGTAATAGGTGGAGGAAACGTAGCTATGGACGCTGCAAGAACAGCTTTAAGATTAGGATCAGAAGTTCATGTAATTTACAGAAGAACTCAAGAAGAATTACCAGCTAGATTAGAAGAAGTTCACCACGCAATAGCAGAAGGTGTTAACTTTGAATTCTTAACTAGTCCAGTAGAAATCTTAGCAAATGAAGATGGATGGGTAAATGGAATCAAATGTCAAAGAATGGAATTAGGAGAGCCAGATGCATCAGGCAGAAGAAGACCAATGCCTATAGAAGGTTCAGAATTTGAAATAGAAGTAGATACAGTAATAATGGCATTAGGAACTTCACCTAACCCATTAATACCAGCTACAACTGATGGATTAGAATTAAATCAATGGGATTGTATAGTTGCAGATGAGGAAACAGGAGAAACTTCAAAAGAAGCTGTTTTCGCAGGAGGAGACGCTGTAACTGGAGCAGCAACTGTTATACTTGCTATGGGAGCAGGTAAGGATGCAGCTAAAGGAATCCATGAATATATCCAAAAGAAACATTCATAAGAGACATTTATAAAAAAGTAAATTAAATATATTTTAAAGGGAAAACAGCAAGACTTTTTAAGTGTTGCTGTTTTTCTATAATTTTATGGAGGGATTCAATGTCATCGACAACTAGTAGGAAAGATACTAGGAAGATTGTAATAAAAACAGCAGGACCTGTATTGATGGAACTTTTGCTAGGTACCTTATTTGGTATGGTGGACATGATGATGCTAGGAAGGATAGCAAATCCAACTGAGGCAGCTGCTTCAATTGCATCAGTTGGTGTTACTAACCAATTAGTTTTTACAGTTTTGGCCCTGGTACAGGCTTTGAATATTGGAGCTACAGCCATGGTTGCCAGATACATAGGAGCAGGTGAAGAGGATAGGATAGAGTCAGTAGTTAGGCATGTAATACTTCTGACCCAGGTATTTTTAGTCATACCTATGTTTATCCTAGCCTTAGTTTATTCAAAAGAAATTATGAGCTTTTTAGGAGCCCATGATGATACATTGTTTTATGGATTAAATTATTTTAGGGTTATAGTTATAGGATTAATATTTCAAGCTTTCAACTTTTCAATATATGCAGTTTTAAGAGGTTCAGGAGATACAAAAACTCCAATGAAGATCAATTTAAGAGTTAATTTTTTAAATGTAATAGGAAATGCTGTTTTAATTTATGGTTTATTTTTCTTTCCAAGACTAGGAGTAACAGGAGCAGCAATATCAACTAGTTTATCCCAAGTAATAGCAAGTATAGTTTTAGTCTTTAAGATTGTAAGGAAGAAGACAATAATTGATATAGATTTTTCAAAAAGATTTAGATTTAATAGAAATATTATGTACAATCTAGTAAAAATAGGAGTACCAGCTTCTTTTGAACAGATAGCTTTAAGATTAGGAGTCTTAATTTTTGTTAAGACTGTTTCATCTTTAGGCACAATAGCCTTTGCCACCCACCAGATATGCTTAAATATCTTAAGTTTATCCTTTACTACAGGCCAGGCCTTAGGAATAGCAGCATCTTCTCTTGTAGGTCGGAGTCTAGGTGCAGAAAACTATGATATGGCAGAAGAGTATATGCATGTTTGTAAAAGTATAGGATCTAAAATATCAGCAGGAATAGCCTTTATATTCTTCTTTTTTGGAACTAATATTGCAGGTCTCTATACTAAAAATCCAGAGGTAAGATCTATGGCAGGTCAAATATTAAAACTAATAGCCTTTGTCCAACCTTTCCAGTCAGCCCAGTTAGTTATAACTGGAGGCTTAAGGGGGGCAGGAGATACGGTTTGGACCTTGATTGCAATTGTCTTTAGTATTTTAATAGTTAGGGTAGCCTT
>JASKZW010000059.1 GCA_030147425.1 Tissierellales bacterium | reverse complement strand
GCAAAGAGGGCAGAGAAACATGGAGTTCTAGCAAGAACTATTACAGTAAAAGTAAAGTATTATGATTTTCAAGTAGAGACAAGATCTCTTACAATATCCATACCTACAAGAGACTATCAAAAAATTTGGAAGATTAGTAAGTACATATTAGATACTAAGTTCAATATAGACAGGGAAATAAGACTTATAGGAGTTAGCTTATCAAATTTGATATATCCAGAAGATCCACATCAACTATCCTTAACAGAACTATGATTTAACTTTCACAAAAAAATGGTTTTTTTAGAAAAAAAGATTAATTTATAAATTAACAAAGACTTAACTTTAACTAAAGCAATAGGGTTATGGGCGAAAAAATAATAAAACCCTATTGTTAAAAACTAACCAATGCCTGTAAAATACTATACTTATTGATATTTTAGTGTTATAATAAAAAACTGTTAGGGTTCAGCTATAATATTACTAAACTTTTAAGACATTATATAGAAGATGTCTTATTTTTAATAGAAAAAAGAGGTGAATATAATGACAAGTAAACTTTTAACTTTTAAGGGTGGAGTAGGTGTTCCTGGTTATAAGGAATTGACAAAGGATTTACCTATTGAGAAAGCTGAAGAGCCAGATAAAGTTATAATACCATTACACCAACATATTGGAGCTCCATGTGAGGCTTTAGTAAAGCCAGGTGATAAGGTAAAGTTAGGACAGAAAATAGGCAAGTCGGACGCATTCGTGTCATCATACATACATTCTTCAGTATCAGGTACAGTAAGCAAAATATCTAAAATCTCTACTCCAACTAATCTTAATGTAACAGCAGTAGAAATAGAATCAGACAAGTTAAATACTTTAGACGAAAGTATTAAGCCAAAGGGTTATTTAGAAGATTTAACAAGCGAAGAAATAGTAAATATTATAAGAGAAGCTGGAATTGTAGGCTTGGGAGGTGCAGGATTTCCGAGTCATGTAAAGCTATCTCCCCCAGAAGATAAAAAGATAGATGCAGTAATAATCAATGGGGCAGAATGTGAACCATATCTAACAGCCGACCATAGAATTATGTTAGAAGAGCCAGATAAGGTTATATTTGGTCTTAGGGCTGTAATGAAGGCAGTTAATGTAGATAGGGGAATAATAGGCATAGAGGATAATAAGATGGATGCTATAAAGGAATTAGAAAAGGCTGCAAAACCTTTTAGCAATATTGAAATTATTCCTTTAGAAACTAAGTATCCTCAAGGTGATGAAAAGAGATTAATTAATGCTACTTTAGGCAGAGAAGTACCTTCCGGGGGTTTACCTATGGATGTAGGAGCTGTAGTAGTAAATATTTCAACAAGTAGGGCAATATGTGAGGCAATATTAGAAGGAAAGCCTCTTTACGAAAGAATTGTAACAGTTACTGGTAAGGGGGTAAAAACTCCTAAAAACCTACTAGTAAAATTAGGTACTAGTTTTGAAGACATATTAAAGCAGTGTGGCGGGATAGAAGATGGATCCAAGGTTATAATGGGAGGACCTATGATGGGAATAGCCCAGTATAGCTTAGATGTTCCTTCTATTAAAACGACTGGTGGAATCTTAGTTCTCCCAGAAAAGGAAGCATACATAGATGATTACAGTGCTTGTATAAAATGCGGAAAATGTTTAGAGGTTTGTCCAGTTAACTTACAACCTTTATTTATAAGTGGTTATGCTCTGAAAAATAATTTTGAAAAAGCAGAGGAATATGATGCTTTAGATTGTGTAGAATGTGGGGCTTGTTCATATATATGCCCGGCTAAAAGACCTTTAGTTCATTCTATAAGGGTAGCTAAGAGAGAAATTATATCAAGTAGAAAAACAAATAGATAGGAGGAAGGATTATGAATATAGATGAAAAGATGATTGTAAGTTCATCTCCACATATAAGATCTGAACATACAACTAGAAGACTTATGTTAGATGTTATTATAGCCTTAACTCCAGCTATGTTAGGGAGTATTTATTTTTTTGGTTTTAGTTCATTAAAATTACTTATATTATCTGTAGCTTCGGCAGTAGTAAGTGAAGCTTTAATACAAAAATTATTTAAGAAAGATATTACAATATCAGATTTGTCAGCTGTTGTGACTGGTATTTTATTAGCTTTTAACTTGCCGGCAAGTTCACCGTGGTGGTTGCCTGTAATAGGTTCAGCTTTTGCAATAATCGTTGTAAAACAATTCTTTGGTGGAATAGGGTCTAACTTTATGAACCCAGCCTTAGCAGGAAGGGCTATGTTATTAGCATCATGGCCAGGTCATATGTCAGCTTTTACTAATGTAAGACCGGATGTTGTGGCTACAGCAACTCCTTTAGGAATTTTAAAATATGGAGAGACTATGGCAGACCTGCCTCCACTGAGATCAATGTTTTTAGGAGGAATACCAGGAGCTATAGGCGAAACATCAGTTTTGCTTTTACTAATAGGAGGTATTTACTTAATTTATAGGCAAGTAATAGATTGGAAGATACCAGCAACATATATAGGAACATTTATTCTAATGTTAGTTTTACTTAAGGTAGATATAGGACTTATACCCTACCATTTATTTGGGGGAGGTTTGATCCTAGGGGCATTTTTTATGGCAACAGACTATTCTTCAACACCTGTGACCCCAAAGGGACGAATAATATTTGCATTAGGAGCAGGAGTACTAACTGCCATAATAAGAGTAAAAGGTGGTTATCCTGAAGGGGTTTCATATTCAATACTTTTAATGAATGTTGCTAGCCCTCTTATTGAGAAATTTACAAAACCTAGGGTTTTTGGAAAGGGTGAATAAAATGAATGAAACTGTAAGATTAGGCTTAACTCTATTCTTAATTACTGCTATTTCTGCTTTTATATTATCTATGTCAAATAATATAACAGAGCCTGTAATAGCAGAAGCTAACTTAATAAAGGATCAAGAAGCTAAAAAAGAATTAATTTCTGATGCTGATAATTTTAAAGAGG
>JASKZW010000004.1 GCA_030147425.1 Tissierellales bacterium | reverse complement strand
TTTAATTTTATAATAGTATTTTTAATAGGTTTTAGCAGATTATATTTAGGAGTTCATTGGCCAACAGATGTAATATCAGGCTTTATAATGGGATATACTTGCTATCTAATCGTTAAAAAAATATATTTGCTAATTTTAGATAAAGAAAAAGAGAGGGAATAAAGCCCTCTCTTTTTTATCTTTTATACCAAGGTTTCTTTTTCTCTTCATGTTTTATAAGAAAGAAACCTTCAATATCAAGACCCTTTTCCTCGCAAAATTTTAAAATATTTTCTTTTTCCTCACAAGGAACCCTAGCAGCAGTTCCACAACTAGAACTAACCTGCCTAGGAACTGGCATAAGCCTGGTCTCAATATCTATTTCTTTCATATAGGTTTCAAATGCTAATGCATGTTGAGTAACATGAAAAGTAACTACACAATAATCTTCCATTATTTCACCTATTTTTTAATTGTTATAGTAAATTCTTCATTGTCTTCTTTAACACTAACTTTATAGCCCTTGTCTTCAACAAATCTTGTAATATTTTCAACAGCTACTTGGGAGTTTGATAAAACTTCTACCCCGTTTTGATCTTTTTCTAAGGCTTTTTTAGTTAGTATCACAGGTTCGGGACAAGATCTACCACGAACATCTATAGTTTTCATTTACAAGACCTCCTTATGATTCACTAGCTTCTTTTGTTACGCTTGTAGCTAACACAAGTACATATATAAGTCCAATAATAACTGCAATCTTACCATTTGGTCCAACACCTTTAGGACTTCCTGCTAATCCAAAGTTGTGAGCAAAAGCTGCACCAACAGTAATACCTAAAACAGTTATAGCAGCATCAGCATCTCCTTCACCAGCTAAGATTGTTTGTCTAACTGGACAACCACCTAATAAGGCTGAGCATATACCTGCTAACACCATTCCAAGGAAGTTCCATAAATGCATAGTGTGGGCAACTGGTTGATCTGAGAATCCAAGATTAAAGGATTCAAAATTAAGTAATAAGTTAGCTATTAGGTTAACAACAAATATACCTAGTAATCCCCATAAGTAGTGGAAATCTTTTATAAGGAATATATCCCTAAATCCACCAGCAGTACAGATTCTGCTTTTCTGTAAAACTGCTCCTACAACCCCTCCTAGTATTAGAGCTATAGCTATAGGTGCCCTCATTGAACCTGGTCCTTCTTCACTAAAGAATATAAAGTCTGGTTTAACTAATAGGAATATAAATAGTGCAATTGCGATTAGTGGCATAATATAGCCAGAAAATTTAGGTTGGCCATAGTTCCTTCCAAGAGTATATCCTTTTTTAAGAAAGTGAACACCAATATAGATTCCCGCTAAGTATCCTAGTAGACCTGTAATTGCATTAAGGTCACCATTAGCTAATCTTAAAATCATTCTTAAAGGACATCCTAAGAATACTAAAGCACCTATTACTAGGAAAAATCCTAAAGAAAATCTTATAAGTGGGCTAGATCCACCTCTTGACTTAAAGTCTTTGTTTACTATGGAGAAGATAAAAGCTCCTAAAATAAATCCAATAATTTCAGGTCTAATATATTGTACTATCTCTGCTCTATGTAAGCCTAAAGCTCCAGCAATGTCTCTGTAGAAACAAGCTACACAGATACCCATGTTACCAGGATTTCCCAGTTTCATAAGTATAGCACCGATAAGACCTATAATACCTCCATAGATAAACATTTTACGCTTATCGTCTTTCATAAATAATCCTCCTTTTATTTTAATAATATGCTATACTTACATTATATATAGTAAAATATTAAATTAACAATTAGTTATATCTATACTAGGTCAACTATCTATAAAGTTTATCTATAGTTGCCAAATAAAGTTTAAATAAAACGATAAAAGCTGATTAAAAAACTATATTAGGGTATGTATAAATGTGTATCTGATATAATTTATTACTAGGAGGTATATAATGGTTTCAGAAAAATTAATGAAAGAATTAAATGACCAAATGAACTTTGAGTTCCTATCAGGTTATTACTATATGGGAATGGCAGGATATGCATCTCATGAGGCTTTAGACGGATTTGCACATTTCTTTATTATGCAAGGACAAGAAGAGTATGTACATGGTATGAAGTTTTATGAGTTTATAAATGATATAGGTGGAAGGGTAGAATTCCAAGAGTTTGATAAACCTCAAAATGACTTTGATTCAATAGCAGAAGCTTTTGAATTAGCATTAGACCATGAAAAAATAGTTACAAAAAGAATAAATAAACTTATGGACTTAGCTATTGAGGAAAGCAACCATGCAGTTATAGGTTTCTTAGACTGGTTTGTAAAGGAACAAATAGAGGAAGAAGCGAGCATGGATACAATATTAACAAGATTAAAAAGAATAGATGGAAATTATCAAGGAATATATATGCTTGATAAGGAATTAGGAATGAGACAATCAGACTTAGATCCAAATAATCCGTCATTTACTCAAGATTAATCAAGAAGCCAAATGCCTTCATTTGGCTTCTTAAACTATAAATTACTTATTTTAAGGGGGAGTTTTAATGAATAACATGACAGCAGCAAACTTAAGATCTGCCTTTGGTGGAGAAAGTCAAGCACATATGAGATATAGAATCTGGGGAGATAAGGCAGAAAAAGAAGGTTTTAAAAATGTAAAGAGATTATTTTTAGCAACTTCAGATGCAGAAGAAGTTCATGCAACACTACATTTTAAAGCTTTAAAAGATGAAGCAGGAGATTTTTCAGTTACATCAGATGCAGGATTTGGATTAGCTTCAACATCAGAAAACTTACAAGGAGCTATAAATGGAGAGACATTTGAATTTGAACAAATGTACCCAGCATACATAGCTGTAGCTGAAATGCAAGGTGAAAAGGAAGCTGTATCAGCTATGAGATTTGCTATAGAAGCTGAGAAAGTACACGCTAAATTATTTACTGAAGCAAAAGAAGCTGTAGATGCAGGAAAGGACTTAGAAGTTGAAGAAGTTTCCTTATGTCCAGTATGTGGATATGTTACAATAACTGGCGATGAGGAAAAATGTCCAATTTGTAATGCTAAAAA
Organism: Tissierellales bacterium; assembly: GCA_030147425.1. Next base: position 422 of record JASKZW010000004.1, on the reverse strand, counting down.
AGAAATATTCATTCAATACTAATTAAAAAGAACCTTCCAAGGTTCTTTTTTAATGGTAATATATGGAGACTTTTGCTATTATATTAAGTATTAAAATATAGGAGGTTTTATTATGGTTATAAGAGATGTTGTATTAAAAAATGAAACAGGATTACATGCAAGGCCAGCTAGTATGTTTGTAGAAGAAGCATCTAGGTCTAAGGCAGAAGTAGTTGTAATAAAAGATGGCAAGGAATTCAATGGAAAAAGCATAATGGGAATTTTAAGTATGGGAGCAAGAAAGGGAGAAACATTAACTATCAGGGCTGAAGGAGAAGGAGAAGAGGAAGTAGTAGAAAACTTAGTTAAGTTGATCGAAAACAACTTTGAGAAATAGGGGGATAAAAAATGAAAGGAATAGGGATATCATCTGGTATAGCCAT
>JASKZW010000055.1 GCA_030147425.1 Tissierellales bacterium | reverse complement strand
GGTGTAGGAGTTATATCTGTTGTAGCTAATATTTTACCAACTGAAACAAGCAATATGGTTCACTATTATTTAGAAGGTAAAACAAAGGAAGCTATGGACCTACAATTAAATATGAAGCCATTAATTGATGCTTTATTTATAGAGGTTAATCCTATACCAGTAAAAGATGCTCTTAATATCATAGGTGCAGAAGTTGGAAAACCTAGGTTACCACTTATACCTATGCAGGAAGAAACAAGAAAAGTTCTTGAAGAAGAGATTGAAAAATACGGTGTAGAAAAAGTTAACTTTTAGGAGGTCTCTATGAGAATAGCAATAAATGGTTATTTAGGACAAATGGGCCAGGTTATTAATGACCTGGCAGAGGAAAAGTCCTTAGAAGTTATTGGCAGAATTGATCATAATGGTGGACTTGATAAAAATAATAGAGAGGTTTTGAAAAGTATCTGGGACTTAGATGAGGAAATAGATGTTATTATAGACTTTTCAAAGCCTAGGGCCCTTGATGATATGCTTGACTATGCTAAGGAAAATAGAATTGCTTTAGTTATAGGAACCACAGGTTACGAGGAAGATGAGCTTAAAAAGATAGAAGAATACTCTGAGTATATACCTATCTTCCACTCATCAAATATGTCCCTTGGGGTTAATCTTATGCTAGATTTAGTAAAGAAAGCTAGCAGTGTTTTAAAAGACTTTGATATTGAGGTTTTAGAAGCCCACCATAATAAAAAAATAGACGCACCAAGCGGAACTGCTTTTATGATTTTAGATGCTATAAATGAAGTATTTAATAATGAAAAGGAATATGTTCATGGAAGGCATACTAAAACTGAGGCTAGGGAGAAAAAAGAGATAGGAGTCCATGCTATAAGAGGCGGAACAATAGTTGGTGAACATACTGCTCTTTTTGCAGGAACTGACGAAATAATCGAAATTAAACACACTGCCCTATCCAAAAAAGTCTTTGCTGAGGGAGCACTTGCTGCAGCGGAGTTCTTGAAAACCAAGGAAAATGGCCTATATAATATGAATGATATGATAGAATAAATAAAGCTACTAGAAATTTCTAGTAGCTTTTTTATGTAAATTTTATTTTATATTTTATCTAAAAACTCCTATAAAAGGTAGGTTCCTGCAAAAATCTTCATAGTCTAATCCATATCCTAAAACAAACAAGTCATCTATTTCAAATCCTACATAATCCGGACTTAAATCTACCTGCCTTCTACTAGGTTTATCTAACATTACACAAGTCTTTATAGACCTAGGACTTCTTTCTGATAAAAGATCTACAACCTTGGCCATAGTATTACCTGAGTCTAAAATATCATCTACTATAAGTACATCTTTTCCTTCTATGTCAAATCTTATATCACTTATTATTTTAACATTACCACTAGACTCCTGGCCATGACCATAAGAGGAAGTTGTCATAAATTCAACCGCAACTGGTACATCTATTTGTCTTACCAAATCAGCTGTAAACATAAAGCTCCCTCTTAATAAGGAGATTACTATGATTTCCTTGCCCTCGTAATCCTTGCTAATGATTTGGCCTAGCTCCTCTACCCTATCCTTAATATCACTTTCATTTATCAATACTTCTAACTTATCCATTACTTCTCTTTCTCCTCTCGACTTTTTAAAATATTTGCAAGTAAAAGTTTTATTTGACTAGTTTCATCTAATATTTTATTTAAGGTTAATTGAATACTTATTAAGATAATAAAAAACATAGATAGAATAATTAATTCAATATCCATAGATACCTCCAGTCTTATAACTTTATTATTTATAATTATATTTATTATATCAAATTTTTAAATATAAACACTAATTAAAGAAAAAAAATTTTTTATATGGTATAATTTAATTAAGTTCCAATTACAAAGAGGTGGCTAGAATGTTTATTGAAAATACAGAAGAATTAGCTCAAAACAAATTATTATTGCTTTATATCATAGATAAATCCAAAAAGCCATTTACTAATGAAGGCCTAACAGAGTTTATTTTAGAAAAGAACTATATGAATTATTTCTTAGTTCAACAATATCTTTCAGAGCTTTTAAATTCTGGATTTATTCAGTTTGTAGATTTCAAAGGCGATAAAGTATACAAGTTACTAGAAAAAGGTAAAATAACCCTCTCCTACTTTGAAGAGCGTATTGATCAAGATATTAAAAATGAGATCTTAAAAGAATTTGGAATTGACCTAGAGTATCAACCTAAAAAAGAAGTGATTGGAGAGTATTTTAAACGTAAGGAACATGAATATGTTGTAAATTTAAAATTAAAAGAAAATGATATTAATTTGATAAGCCTATACATTAATTTACCTAATGAAAATCAGGCAAAAACTATATGTGAAAAATGGCATAATAACACTGAGGAAATCTATAAAAATATACTTAATTCGGTTTTAGACGAAGAATTATTATAAAAGCATCTATCTTAGATGCTTTTATAATAATCATTTACTATTGTCCTTACTTCTCCTATTAAATATAAGGAACCAGCAAAAACTATTAAATCCCCTTCTTCATATAAATCTATAGTTTTTTCTATAGCCTTACTTATATCTTCTTCTACACTTATCTTTTCATTGTACTTAGATACCTCTTCCTTTAAAGTATCCATTTCTATCATCCTTGGCATATTTATCTTAGTTAATACTATCTCATCTGCCAAAGGTGCTAATATTTCAATTATCTTTGTATAATCCTTATCACCTAAAATACTAAATCCTAGAATTAATCTATTATAGTCAAAATGTTTTAAATTTTTCTTTAAATTTTCAGCTCCTTGTAGGTTATGGGCCCCATCTATTAAAAATAAAGGATTATCATTTATTATCTCTAATCTTCCAGCCCACTTGGTCTTTTTAAGACCATCTATAATCTCTTCATCACTTATCTTTATTTCTCCAGATTTTCTTAATTCTAATATAGTAGTTAAGGCAACCACACTATTATAAATCTGATAGTCTCCTAAAAGCTTTATATTGATATTTTCAAATCTTTCATTTTTGTAATGATAATTGTAGACACTACCCTTATTTGAAATCTCTAATACATCTATATTTTCTAAAGGAACTTCTTTTAAAGAGGAATTTCTTTCCCTAGCAACTTTTTTTATAACCTCTTCAGCTTCAGCCTGTTGAGGATAGGATATTACTAGGCTATTATTTTTTATTATTCCTGCCTTTTGGTAAGCTATTTCTTCTAAACTATTTCCAAGAATATCTATATGGTCATAGTCTATAGTAGTTAAAACAACTGCCTTAGGATCCTTTATTACATTTGTTGAGTCTTCCTTGCCACCTAAGCCTACCTCTAAAACTACATAATCTACTTCTTCTTCTTTAAAATAAACAAATGCTATAGCTGTTACTATTTCAAATGTTGTTGGATGTTCATAGCCTTCCTCTAACATAATTTCTATCTTATCTTTTATTTCCTTGGTAATCTCAGCTAGCCTATGATCCTCAATATCCTTATTATTTACAGATATTCTTTCATTAAACCTCTCTAAGAAAGGAGAGGTGAAAAGGCCAACCTTATAGCCAGCCTCATTTAACATTGATACTAAAAAAGAAGATGTTGATCCCTTTCCATTAGTCCCTCCTACATGAATATGTTTTAAATCATCTTGTGGATTTCCTAATAAATCTAAAAGCTTAGAAATAGTTTCTAAACCTAGTCTAGAACCAAACTTATTTTTATCATTAATATAGTTTAAAGCTTCTTCATAGTTCATTTATGTCACCTACTTTATTTATTTTTAAACTCTTCCAGTCTTTCCATAACTTTATCAAGCATTTCTTGATACTTTATGCCTTTTTCCTTTTCCTCATTTACTATTTTTTCAGGAGCTCTATTTACAAAGTTTTCATTAGATAATTTGTTTTCTACCCTTTTTATTTCCCCTTCTAATTTTTCCTTTTCTTTTTCTAATCTTTCTATTTCCTTATCATAGTCTATTAAGTCTTCTAAAGGAATAAAGGCCTCTGCCTTATCTAAAACTACAGATAGGTGTTCTTCTGGTATTGAGTCATAGTTACTTTCTACCCTTATTTCTTCTGAACTTGCTAAATCCTTAAAGTAACTTTCACTATTAATTAATAAATCCTTTATTTTACTATCTGAACTAACAAAGTAAATTTCAGCCTTCTTTGATGGAGCTATATCCATTTCCTGCCTAGCATTTCTTATTGCCTTAATACTATTCATTATATAGGCAAAGTCTTCTTCTGCTTTTTTATCTTCTAAAGCTTCATTATATTCTGGCCAGTCAGCTACTATTAACAATCCTTCTCTTGCAGGTAGGTAATTCCATATTTCTTCCGTTATATATGGCATAAATGGATGTAAAAGTTTTAATATGTTTTCTAAGACCTTAATTAAAACTAATTGAGCTGTTTCCTTTGAAGATTCATTTTCTCCATAAAGTCTTGATTTTACTATCTCAATATACCAGTCACAGTACTCATCCCAAGTAAATTCATAGATTTTTTGTGCTGCAATACCTATTTCATACTTCTCTAAGTTGCTAGTAACTTCCTTTACTACATTATTCATTCTGGATAGAATCCACTTATCTTCCCTTTCAAGTTTTTCCATATCCAATGTTTTTTCTGCTATATCCTTATCTATATTCATAAATACAAATCTACTTGCATTCCATAATTTATTAGCAAAGTTTCTATTAGCCTCTACCCTTTCCATATGGAATCTCATATCATTTCCTGGAGTATTTCCTGTCACTAGGGTAAATCTCAAGGCATCTGCCCCGTACTCGTCTATAACTTCTAATGGGTCTATACCATTTCCTAGAGACTTACTCATTTTAATTCCATTTTCATCAAGAACTAATCCTGTTAAGAATAT
>JASKZW010000042.1 GCA_030147425.1 Tissierellales bacterium | reverse complement strand
TAGTATTACCTACCTGGAACATCTGCTTTCCATTTACTGTTATCTCTAAAACACCAGACTTATATCCTTCTGAAGATTCATCTATATTAGATGCATTTTTTAACAACTCTATATTTACCTTATTCCCACTAACTTCCATTACCTTATTAGAATAATGATCAAAAACAGTTATATCGAATTCTTGACCTATAAGCTGGCCTTTAAATAGTCCAATCTTATCCCTTATTTGGGCACAGCCTGTTAAAGTTACTAGTAATACTAAGGCAAGTATTAGTAAGGATCTTTTTTTATTCATTTTTATCCACTTCCTTTTTAATAAGACATTAAATAAATTTTATAGATATCTTCCTTATTTAGCTTTCTATAACCTCCTATTTCTCCATTCTCATCTCCCTTATTCTCTATAGCAGATTCAGCCATAGTTTCTAACATATTTTTATCAATTCCCACTTCCTTTAATGACATAGGTATTCCTAAACCTTCAAAAAAGCTATAGGTCTTTTTTATTGCCTCTTTTGCAATATCCATTTTATCTAGTTCAGAATTAATACCCCAAACATTTACTCCATAGTCAACAAACTTATCTAAGCTAGTATCATCTAGTACATACTCCATCCAAGCTGGTGTCAGAATTGCTAATCCTACCCCATGGGTTATATCATAATAGGCTGAAAGCTCATGTTCTATAGCGTGAACTGTCCACTCTACTCCTTTTCCCCATGATAAAATTCCATTTATAGCTAAACTAGAAGCCCACATAATATTAGCCCTAGCCCTATAATTATCTGGCTCTTCCAAAGCGATTGGTCCAAACTCAATACAAGTTTTTAATAAGGATTCTGCAAACCTATTTTGAATAAAGCCCTTCTCTCCAGGAGAAAAATAATTTTCTAAAGTATGGCTCATTATATCAGCTATACCTGCTGCTGTTTGTGACTTAGGTAAGCTATAAGTATATTGAGGATCTAAGATAGAAAATTTAGGTGCCATAACCTTTTTACTATAGCTTAACTTCTGATTAGTTTCCATATTAGATATTACTGCCCCTGAATTCATTTCTGAACCTGTTGCAGCCATAGTAAGTACAGTACCTAAAGGCAAGGCTTCAGATATACTTCCTTTCTTTATAAACAAATCCCAAGGATCTCCTTCATAGTAATAGCCTGCACATATAGCTTTAGAACAATCTATAGTACTACCCCCGCCTACTGCCAGTACTAAGTCTATATTATTATCCCTACATAACTTTACCCCTTCCCTAACAGTCTCTATTCTAGGATTAGGGTCAATTCCTCCTAATTCCCATACCTCTATCTTAGCATTCTTTAAAATTCCCATAATTTCATCATAAATACCATTTCTTTTTATACTTCCATGTCCATAGGTTAAAAGTATCCTAGTTCCATATTTCTTTATTTCTGGTAGAAGATTTTCTATTTGATTTTTTCCAAAATAAACCTTAGTTGGAATATTATAAATAAAATTATCCATTATATACCTCCTATATTATATTTTCTATTTATATAATAACAAAATATAGGATTAAAACAAATTTAATATTATATATATGCTATAATTCTTTTAAAGAAAGGTGTGGTTTTATGGAAATTTGGAAAAACTTTAAACTAATCTTGAAATCTACTTTATTTATACTAATATTTGCCATAGTTTCTGACAATATTAATTATGCTCAAATATCTAATCCTAATAAATTTGACCTAGTTATCAAGAATGCATACATATTTAATCCATCTACTGAACATGAGTTGAAAAATTATAATATAGGAATCAAGGGAGAAAAAATCATACGTATAACACAGGAAAATTTAGAAGGTGAATCTATAATAGATGCATCAGGCTCTATTGTTTCTCCAGGCTTTATTGACCTAATTTCCTATGATCCTAATAAGCACGGTATTAAATTTAAGGTTTTAGACGGGGTAACAAGTAATATAGCCATGCATGGAGGAACAGAAGATGCTAGTAGCTGGTATGATTACTGGGAAAAGGAAAAGCCCTTAACTAACTTCGGAGCTTCTAGCTTTATTACTCGCTTAAGATGGCCTATTGTAGGCTATGGAGTAGATGCAGAGCTGGAGAGCCAGGAGCAAATAGACCAATTAGTTTCCGATGTTAGAAAGAACATAGAGGAAGGTGCCTTAGGAATATCCTTTAGTTTTGAATATGTGCCTGGTATAAAAAATGAAATAATTCCCCTTCTTGAATTAGCCAAGGAGTATAGGTCGCCTACATTTTATCATTTAAGGTATTCTTCAAAAGAAAAAGAGCTTGATGGGGTAAAGGAAATAATAGACTACGGAAAGGCAACTGATGCTCCTATCCATATTATGCATATTAATAGTACAGGAGGTACCTTTCACATGAAGGAAGCCTTAGAAATGATTAGTAAGGCTAGGGAGGAAGGATTAGATATTACTTCCTGCATATATCCCTATGATTTCTGGGCAACCTATATAGATTCAGCTCGATTTAGGGAGGGCTGGCAGGATAGGTTTAATATAAGTTATGAAGACCTTCAGCTTGGAGGTTCAGACATCAGGCTTAGTAAGGATACTTTCCCTGAATATAGAAAAAAACACCTACTCGTTGCTGCCCATAATTCTATACCAGAAGAAAGTAATATTCTAGCCTTAAAGGACCCTTATGTTATGATTGGTAGCGATACCATTATAGAAGAAGGTGGAAATAACCACCCTAGAGGCGCAGGAACCTATGCTAGGGTTTTTTCTAAATATGTTAGGGAGGATAAAACTATAAGTATGATGGACGCTATTAAAAAAGTTAGTTATCTACCTGCTAAAAGACTTGAAGAAATTGCTCCCTCTATGAAGTATAAGGGAAGAATTGAAGTGGGAGCAGATGCAGATCTTACTATTTTCAACCCAGATACTATAAAGGATAATAGTAGTGTAGAGCATACAGAACTAGCATCTTCAGGTATAGAATATGTAATTATTAATGGACAAGTTGTAAAAAATAAGGAAGGAATAGTAGAAGATGTTTTTCCTGGCAAGCCTATAAAGTCTTACTTTGTAGATCCAATAGAAGAAAATCAAGCCCTTCCTAAAAAATTAAGTCTTGCTGGGAAGGAAATAGATATACCTAAGTCCTATAAAGTAAATGAAAAGCTATATTATCCCCTAGTAGACTTAGCAGATCTTTTAGAAAAAGATATTGATTGCTATAAGAATGGGGAAATCCAAATTGATAAGCTTAATTTAAAAGTCGGAGATAAAGATTACTATATAGGCGACAAGAAATATATTATAAATCATGAACCTATTATATATAAGTCCAATATATATATTGAAGAAGAATCAGCAAAAGAAGTTTTTAATAAATTAAAGCAATATGAAAGTATAGATAGAGATAAAAATACAGATACAGAAGAAAGTCCAAGCAATAAAGACGAAAAAAGACCTAACTATTCAATTAATAAGACATATATAATCTTAACCATCCTTATTCTTATAATAGGAATATTGGCTATAAAAAATATTAGAAGAGAATAATCTTATTCTCTTCTAATACCCTATATATTTCCTGTAAGCCCTAATATAAAAGAAGCTATTTGAGAATTTATAGATTAGTTTTCCTTATCATTTAAATCATCAAAAAATATATCCATAGGACTTACCTTGAAATACTCGCATATTTTCCTTATCTCACTTTCTGTGAAATCAACAATGCCATTTTCTTTTCTATTGTAAGTAGTGCCACCAATTCCTAATATTTTTGCCATATCTGCTTGTTTTAAATCTTTAAAAAATCTCAATTCTTTTAATTTAAAATTTGGCTCCATTTTAAGCCTCCTTTTAAATTCCCAAACAGCAACTTATTTATATATTATTGTATATTTGGCAACTAGTCAACACATTTAAGCTATTTTTAGGTTTTTTAGGTTAATTATACTCTTTTCAGTAAAAAAGTGCTATAATTGGGATAAGGGAGGGAGTTTAATGAAAGACTTCAGTGACCGCATAAAGGAATTAAGGTCTGAATATAATTTGACCTTAGATGAATTAGCAGAAGAATTAAATATAAGTAAGTCTACAATCTCTAGATATGAGAATAATATTAGAATACCTAATGCAGATTTTGTTAAGAAGGTATCTGAGTTTTTTAATGTATCTTCTGACTATATTTTAGGCAAAACAAATATAAAAAATCCTCATACTGGCAATATGTATGAGTTTGATTCTACTGAAGAGGCTATTAACTTTATCTTAGAAAATAATATTATAATCGATGTTGAAGGCTTTGATTTAAATAAATTGAATAGCAAAGAAAAAGAAATGTTTGCTGAAGAATTGGCAAATCAAATTAAATTAATTGGTTATAAGTATAAAAAAGATTAAATGCATTTAAGTAAGCAAACTTACTTAAATGCATATTTTGTTTTACTATAGTATTTTCTATTTTTATATAAGATATTATCTGGAAAATTTTTATTGTTTATCCCATCTGGATACCATTGGGTTTCTAAACATACACCAGTTCTATTTTCTAAACCATTTCCTGTATAAAGTATAACTACTGGTTCTGTAGTAGTTATTTCTAAGT
>JASKZW010000154.1 GCA_030147425.1 Tissierellales bacterium | reverse complement strand
TACTGATTACATCTCGTAAGAATGGAAGGTTGACTAAACCATCTTCAATTTCAAGTCCTTCTCTTTCGTAGTCTTCCAATACTTTATATACGTTATCTTTATTCACTGACTGGAGGTTAATAATCTTCGAAATTTCTGAAAGTGTCCAAAATTCAGCTTCATATTCAAGCATATAAATAACGATTAGTTTGCGCTCGAACACTTTCTTTTGGTTTTGTGTTTTAAATGTTGGTAGTGTGATTGAACAATTACTATCTTTGATTACTTGTCGAATAATCGCATATACCTGGCTATCATCTAATTCAATAGGCATATTCGTTTGTTTTTCTACTTGTTTTTTAATGTCCTCGTAACTACTACCACTCATAATCATTGTAAATACTTTATTTCGTTCGTTAGATACCATTTGTTCAATAACTCCTTCTCTCTCACAATCATACTAATTCTTCTCGTGAGTTTATCTACGTATAGTATAGTTCAAGAAGTCCGTCTTTATGCACGAACTTATTAAGTGTTTTTCTTTTTAATGAAGATAGGTCTTTCAATATATTTTGTTATTCGTTTTTTCAAAAAAATTAAAACTAAAGGAATATAGATTCCCTTATATCACCTTTTATAGCTTTTTTTACAGGTCGAGGTGATTGCATAATCTGAATCACGATGACCTATAATTAAAATAAGGAGGAGAGTATATGAGTAAATTACTTTTCGAAGACAAAATTGTGGTAGAAAGAGAAGAAAGACGTGATTACGCAGCGGGTACGACAGAATATTTATACTACCCTAAACTTATGACAGAACACGGTGACCTAGTCTATATTCGTAAAAGAAATTATCCTGACAGCGTTCTTTGTGCAGATAACCGTAAAGTCGCTAGAGAGCTTGGAGAAAAAACATTGGAACGATTGCGATTTAAAGGGGAAGTCCTTACACACAAAAAGAAAATAACTGTGAAAAGGGAATCTATCTATATTCCCTCGTAACATAAAAAAGAGAACGCACTCTATTTTCATAGAGCCGCTCTCTTTTTTGTATCAAGAACTTTGTAATTTCTTCGCTCGTTTATTCCAAATATCCTTAAAATCATTTACTCTTTTTTCTTTCTGTCTTTCTTCTGCATGAAATTTTAAATAGATTTTTAGAACACTCTTATCTTTTTCTCGTTTTTTAGGTCTTTTTAATTTGTTACTTTCTAAATACTTGTAAATAGTTGTATCATCTGCACTCTCGCTATTAGCGTAGATGAAGTCTATATCACGCTTTGCGGACTTTTCAGAGTGACCTAATAACTCCGCTATCTCACTAGCGAATGGAACATACTTACTATGTTTGAGTATTTTTTCTGTCATGTATATCTTCTTCGCTCTTCGAACCGCTATTTTTGAGTACGATACATGAATTAATTGCCATTCAATGAGAGCTTTCATTTCTTTTAAAGGACGATGTAGCTCCTTTGCTATTTCCTTTAAAGAAACAAAGTTTTTAATGCGTTCGTGACACAGTTGATGTTCTTCATCTGTAAAAGGAATGCCTTCTCTTGATGGTAACTTCCCTTGTTCAAATAACAATTCTAAATAAATATGCAAATCTTGTTGTGGTATTTGGTAATCACACACAAACTCCCAAAAAGAAACCGATGGAAAATTACTGATTATGCTTTCTTCTAAAACGTTTACACTTATTTTATCATCCATTTTCTCCAGTCCTTTCACCAGTTGATTGCTTATTTCATTATTACTTGTTCATCACCAACGTTATTCAATTCTTTTAAAGCGATAATGCACCTCTTTAATCGCAGTGCTGATTTACGTACATCTGATATATACTCGAAGGATACATACATCCTTCCGTGCTTACTAACAACGCACATCGGCGCATACTCTTTCATTTGTTCTTCTGAATAACTTTTAACCTCTCGCCCATCTTCATGAACTACCCACAAACTACTTGCTCTTTCTACAAATAGTTTGATGTCGCTTTCTTCAAAGTAGATGCAGAACTGCTGATTTCCAATCTCTACTTCAGCGATGTCTTTAAATGCATTTTTGATTAGTGGCGAATACTGCCTAATCATAAACCCCCTCCTATACATACGGTAAAAGATTGTGGTTATAGTATAGGTACATTCTTATGTTTTTATGCATTTCTCCTCTAAAAAGAAAAAAGACACCTCTTAGAGAGATGTCTTTCAAGCACTCATACGTGAGTGTTTAGTCCTTCAAGAAAAATTCAGGTACTGCGTTTGCATCTTCATCCAATACAACCGCTGCGTTGCTTGTTTTCCCTGATTTGAAGGTAAGTTTCTTCGGTTCAGTCTTTCCACCTTCAAGAAGTGTTTTTACGTCTTTTTCTGTGAGTGTCGCACCGAACACCTTACCGAAAATAACATCACATGACTTCTTGTAGTTTTCGCAAAGGAAATAATTCTTTCCTGTCACGATGTTCCCATTACACTTCGGACAATCACCAATAACTTTCTTTTCATGTTTCGGGAAAACAAACGCTAAGCTGTAATCTTCTTTGAGTTGTAACTGCGCTTGTCCTTTCCCTTTTTTGAATTGGAAAGTTTTAAGTGCGGTAAGTTCCCCTGCGAGTAACTTTTCCATATCTTCTTTAGAGATAGTTGCTCCGAGTAACTTTTTGCTCATCATGACAGTACACTCTTTTTTCGGTGTGTTCTCGCAATAAAAACCTTTAGAGCTTTCTCGAATATCTCCCCCACATTTTGGACATGTAAGACCTGTTCCTTTTGGTTGTTCGAATAAAAACTCTAACTCCCCTGTATCACTCAACTTCAATTGAGCTTTTCCTTTACGGTTGTTTTTAAATTTGAAAGTTTTCATAGCTGTTACTTCACCACTAAGCAACTTCTTCACGTCATCTTCTGTCGTCTTACTTCCTGCAATCGAACCGCCGATAAGGAAATCACACGTATCTTTATAGTTTTCACAAAAGTAATG
>JASKZW010000036.1 GCA_030147425.1 Tissierellales bacterium | reverse complement strand
ATAACAGAACCCATAAGGGATGTAACTGAGAAGGCTGAGAAGATGGCTAGGGGAGATTTTGAACAATTTGTTGAGGTTAAATCTGATGATGAGATAGGTCAGCTAGCTAATATGTTTAACTATTTGACATTAAGATTAAAGGATACAATTCAAGAGATTGATTTAGAAAGATCTAAGTTAGATACTATCTTTAGTTATATGGCAGATGGTGTAATTGCTATAGATACTAGTAATACTATTATCCATGCTAATCCTATAGCTTTAAAATTACTAGATTTAGATGAAAGTATATTAAATAATAGTTATAAAAATATACTATCAAAGGATATTTTAGATTTAGATAAAATCGATAGTTCTAGTATAAGGAAATTAGATGATAGTAAAGTTATAAAGATAAATTCAGATATATATAAGATTAGTTATGCACCCTTTAAGGAAGAAGGAGATATAGGTGGGGTAATCTTAGTTTTCCAAGATATAACTGAACAATATAGGTTAAATAATATGAGAAAAGAGTTTGTAGCTAATGTTAGTCATGAGTTAAAAACTCCAATAACTACAATAAAATCCTATACTGAGACTCTTTTAAGCTATGAGGACATAGAAGAAGACCAAGCCAATAGTTTCTTGGAAGTTATAGATATGGAATGTAATAGGATGAATAGGATAGTTAAGGATCTCTTACAGCTTTCTAATATGGACTATAAGAAGGCAGATTGGGATAGGACTGAGTGTGACTTAAACAAGATAGTTGAAGATGTAGTTAAAAAGTTATGTTTTCAAATAAAGGAGAAGGAACAGGAGATAGCCTTAAATTTAGAAGAGCTTCCTTTGGTAAGGGTTTACAAGGATGGTATTGAACAGGTGGTGTCAAATATTGTCTTAAACTCAATAAAGTATACTGAAAAGGGTGGGAAAATAAAGATTAAAACTAGGTTAAAGGAAGATAGGTTAGTAATAAGTGTTATAGATAATGGTTATGGTATTCCTAAGGAGGATAAGAGGAGAATATTTGAAAGGTTTTATAGAGTTGATAAAGGTAGAAGCAGGGAGCTTGGAGGAACTGGTTTAGGCCTATCTATAGCAGAAAAAATTATGGAAGGTCATGGAGGTTATTTAGAGTTAAGTTCTAAATATAAGCTTGGAACTAAGGTGGATATAGTATTTCCTTTAGAAGATGTTATTCCTGCGTAACTTTTTTGTAATAAACTTGTAATATAATTTGCCTATACTAGTAGTTAAGGTGTGTGCAAAGGAGGGATATTATGAAAAAAACACTTAGGTCTATATTATTATCACTTTTAATAATTGTTTCCTTATCAACATCTGTAAGCGCTAATGGCAAATATAGGGTAAATACTCCAAAACCAGCTAAATATGCTACAACTAGAAATGTTGTTTTAATATCAGGTAGGGCTCCTAGAAATACAAGAATATCCATAGATGTTTATGGAGCTTTAAATTCTAGAGGGAAAAAATATAACCTAGCTCATTTACCTAGAGACAAGGACTTTATATTAATTTCAAGGCATAATATAAAATCAGGACCTTTAGGCTTTGGTAGGGAAGTAAAATTGATAAGAGGTATCAATAAAATTGTTGTAACTTTTAGGGTTAGGGGCGTAAAGCCTGTACAAAAAATAGTATATTATTATAGTACTAAAGATTTGCTAGGACGCTAAAATAGGAGTGGTTCTCTTGAGAAAAGAAAAATTTAAAAGTCTTATACTATTAGTATTATTTGCTACTAGTATATTTTTATCAAGAGAATTTTGGCATAGGGATAATGTTGACTATAATTTGGCTAAGGAAAATAAAGAAATTAAATTAGAAGAAGATATAATTAGGCCCTATAAATACCTGATTAACTTTAATTCTAGAAGTCATACAGTAGTGTATGTGGACGATGATTTATGGGGCTACTCCAAATCATACATAGCTAGAGCCTTGACTAATAAGAATTCAAAAGTTTCTACATTAGAGACCTCTCAATACAATAAGTTATTAGAACAGGGATCTCTGGTATTGAATTTTCATAAGGACTCTAATATATATATACTTTCTAAGTTTTTAGATATAGAGCTAGATAGTCAGATTTGGAAGCAAGTTCCTAGCATAAATAATATATACTTATCTTTAGAAGGAGAGCCCTTTATAGTAGTAGAATCAAATGAGGTTTATAAGAAAATTTATAACTTTGATTATAGTTATGATGAAATATTGGAAAGAATATCTGAAATAAAGAATTCTGATGACTATACTTTATACTATTCTATTAAGGATAGTTTTAATGTAAATAGTAACCTTTTTATTCCATATAATTTAAATAGAAAAATTCCTAATATTTACTTAGATAATGAATTAAAAATAGAAGACTTAAACAAGGTTAGGAGCTTTTCAGAAAGTTTTTTTAACAAAGATATTGACTATATGAGAGAGATAATAGAAAAAAATGGTTCTATTCTTCATATTTATAATGAAGAGGTTTTAAAATATAAAAAATCAGGAATAATAGAGTATTTTAATCCAGTACAGGAAAATATATCAGAAAGAAAGTTATTTTTGAGCTTAGGTACAGCTATAAATTTTTTATCTGAAAAAGACTTGATTGATGAAAATATGTACTTAAAATCTATAGAAGAGATAGAGTTTAAAAATAATTTAGGCTATAGGTTTATTTTTAAATATTATTTTAATGATTTAGAAGTTATAAGCCAGGAGGATAGGGACTATATAGAGATAGATGTATTTAATAATTATATTCAAGGATACAAAAAGAATATAAGGTATGGAAAAAAAATTGACTATGTAGATGATGAGGCCCTTTCACTTTTGGATTTAATAAATTTAAACTTTCAAGTTCTTGAGGAAGATTATTTAGAGGAAGATTTAGATGATGATTTTCTTGTAAATAATATTATATCGGATATAAAGGATATTTCCTTATATTATTATGAAATGGAAGACAATGAGCGAAATATTTTAAAGCCGGTATGGGGAATCAACTTAGGAGATTATATTTATATTTTTGATATTTACACAGGAGACTTTTTCGATAAGAAAATAAAAGAATAGATTTGGATGGTGGGAGAAATGGATTGGTCCAAGGCAAAAAATATATTAATTCTTGCTTTTATATTAACTAATTTACTACTTATAAGTGTTATCTCTGATAAAAATCTAGAAAGGGACCGAACTTTAAATCCTGAATTTGTAGATAAGGTTACTAGTATATTAGAAGATGTAAATATTAAGGTAGATACTGATATTCCTAGATTTAAGCCAAGGCTTAATACTATTTTAGTCGAATATGAGAACCCAAAAAAAGAAGAACTTAATGAAAGTTACTTTGATGGAGAAGGATTAGAGAAAATTAAGGAAGATGGGATTTTAAATATATTTAAGGATAAGGAAGAACTAGTAATTAAAGATACTTCTTATATATATAGGAAAGAAAAGGCAGGGACTTCTGAGTCTAACTTAAATAAGGATCAGGCTATAAGCTTGGCTGAAAAATTTATGCGTAGAAGAAATATCAATTTAGATGATATGAAGTTGACTAGTGTTCTAGATTTAGATGGTAGCTTTAAAATTTCCTATTCAAAGCTTTATAATGATAGATTTATAGAGAATACCTATACTAATATAGAGATAGATGGAAATGAAGTAGTATTTTTAGAAAGACTTTGGGTTGAGGTAAAGGATTTAGGTGATAGGGAAATCTATATAGATACTGCTCCTAAGGCCTTATTATATTTATTAGACAAGGAAGAGTTTTATGATGATAGTATAAAAGATATATCCTTATGCTATTATTTTGCACCTATGGATAAGTTACATAGTGGAGATGATATAGAAACTAGGGAGGGGCGGGCTGTTCCTGCCTGGAGGATAGAATTTACAAGTGGAAAAAAAGTTGTTGTAGATGAATACTAGG
>JASKZW010000117.1 GCA_030147425.1 Tissierellales bacterium | reverse complement strand
AAAAATTTAAGATTTGTTAACTTTCTATTTGTAACTAAATAAATCATTATATCTGCATCCAATTTTTAACTACTGGTTGATAGCCCCTAGATAACAACATATCCTTAATTTCATCAACACTTCTTGGGTCAGATATTTCAAATTGTTCATCACCTGATTCTTGCTCAAGACTATATCCTCCAACCTCTGTAGTTACTCCAGCTGACATTTTACTAATACAAATAGGTAGTAAGTTATCACGCATCTTTGCACTTTCTCTAGTAGTTACATTTGTTGAAACGTAAGGGTGGTAGATTCTATAAGCTAAAAGTGCCTGAACTAAATCTACATCTTCTACTCTGTCTAAATCTTCAAAATCCATGCTACCAGGTCTTATTCTTGGAACAGATATACCTAACTCTGCCTCGGGATATTTATTTTGTAAATATTCTAAATGCAATCCTCCAAAAAATGTCTCTTTTTGCCACTTAGCTAAACCTAATAAAGGGCCAATAGTTACTGACCTAATCCCTGCCTTTAAACCTCTCTCTGGAGCATCTAATCTATATAGATAATTCTTTTTAGGACCACTTAAGTGAACCCTATCATATACTTCTTCGTCATAAGTTTCTTGATAAACTGATAAACCATCCACTCCACGTTCTACCATTTTTTTATAATCTTCTGTATCTAAAGGATATATTTCTATTGATATGGACTGAAAATAATCCTTTAAAATATCAATGGCACCTAGAATATAATCAACTGAACTTCTATGATGGTCTTCTCCTGTTAATATTAATATATTTTGAAGCTCTGTTTCTCTTATTTTTTTAGCTTCTTTCCTTATCTCATCATAGGTCATTTTATGCCTTCTTATAGATGTATCTAAGTTATAACTACAATATATACATCTATTTATACAGTAATTAGCTATATACATAGGTGTAAAAAGTACAACTGATTTTCCAAAATGTTTTAATTGTAACTCTCTAGCTTTTTTAGCCATATCCTCCAAACAATTTTTAGCTGCTGGAGAAAGTAAGGTTAAAAAATCCATTCTTGATAGCTTTCTCTTGTCTAAAACCTTTAAAACATCTTCTTCTGTCCTATTAATTAAAAATCTATCAAAATCAAAAGCTTTATATTCTTCAACAATTTCATAAAAGCTCATTACTTATCACCTTCATGTAGAAAACCTAATAAAGGAGATGAAGCAGATGCTAATTCCTTCTCTCTACCTAGCTTAGCCTTATAAGCATTTCTTCCCGCCCTAACAGCCATAGCAAAAGATTCTGCCATCATAACTGGATCTTCTGATGTCGCAATTGCGGTATTTACTAAAACAGCTGCTGCTCCCATTTCCATAGCTTCACA
Source organism: Tissierellales bacterium (assembly GCA_030147425.1). Next base: position 2,659 of record JASKZW010000117.1, on the reverse strand, counting down.
AGCCTCTGATGGTTTACCTATGCCTGCATCTACTATTATTGGTATATCTAACTCATCTATCATTATCTGAACTATCTCTTTAGTTCTTATTCCCCTATTAGTTCCGATAGGTGAGCCTAAAGGCATAACAGCTGCTGCTCCTGCATCTATTAGTTTTTGACCTGCTATTAAGTCTGGATTCATATAAGGAAGAACTATAAACCCTTCATCTGCTAATACTTTAGTAGCTTTTATAGTTTCTTCATTATCTGGAAGCAAATACTTATTGTCCCAAATTATTTCTATTTTCACCCAGTTTCCTATTCCCATCGCTCTTCCTAGTCTGGCTATCCTAATAGCCTCATCTGCATTTCTAGCCCCTGATGTATTAGGTAAAATTATCTGACCTTCTGGTATATATTCCATAATATTATCAATCTTATCTTCTGACTCTAAGTTTACTCTTCTTAAGGCCATAGTTATAATTTCTGAAGAACTTTTTTCTATTACTTTTGGCAATATCCTATTATCCCCAAACTTTCCAGTCCCTATTAATAATCTACTATTTAACTCAATACCTGCGATATTTAATTTATCATTCATTAAACTTCCTCCTGTCCTAATAATATCCTAATAACCATATTTGCTTGATGATTTGCCACTATAGAAACTCTAGCAGGCAGATATGGTTCGTCATCTTCTATTTGATCTCCTACCATATATAAGTTCTTCATTATTCTTTTAGTCTTGATTAAATTACTAGATTTATATCCTGATATACCAGAAGCTGCCACTATTTTTACATTTTTATATATTTGGGAAAATTCAGATATTAATAATGCTTTTTCTTCCCTCTTATCCAAAGCTTCTACCAAAATATCACAATCTTTAAATATACTTTTAATATTAGATTTATCTATTCTTCTATTTACACTTTCTACTAAGATACTATTATCTATTCTATGTATAATCTCCCTAATAGCATCAACCTTATATTTGCCTATTTGATCATGAAAAAAATATTGTCTATTGAGATTAGATTTCTCAATTTTATCATAATCAGCTATAACAATCTTTCCAACTCCTGCACGGGCTAATGCAACAGCAACATTAGATCCTAGTCCTCCTGCCCCTGCTATTCCAACAGTATAATCTTTAAGTTTATTTCTTAAATGTAGATCCTTTATTTTAACCTCCCCCTACAAAGCTTACTATTTCAATTCTATCTTCATTATTTAACAACTTAGAATATTTATCCTTAGATAAAATTTGACCATTTAACTCAACTACTATATAGTCTGAATCTACGTCTAAATATTTTAATAGTTCATCTACAGTTATTTCTCTTTCTAAAGGATATTCTTTTCCATTAACTAGCAAAGGACTCACCTCCAAATAAAAAAAGCTATATACCCAGAAAAGGATATATAGCTTAATAAACTAGTTTTAAACTAATAATAAGAACATTCCCTTCGCTGGTGTTAACCATGTCAGGTTCATCGAATCCGAAATAACATTTCAATCTCAGCTTATCAATATAAGCACCCCGATGTTCATAATATTTAATTAACTTCACTTATAGACTATCACTAATTATTTTATTTGTCCAGTAACTATTTCTTTCCTTCTATCTTTATATAGGATATTTGAACTGGATTTAATACTCTTAAGTTGATAACACTGTTTCCTAAACCACTATCTATATAAAGTTTTCCAGATTTAAGTGGATAAATTCCCTTACTTAAGCTAGGGCAAATTTCTTGTCCTGGTGCTAGGACTGCTCCTAAAATAGGCAGACGAACCTGTCCTCCATGAGTATGCCCTGATAGTACTAAGTTTTCAATACCTAAATCGTATTGTGGTATTTTATTTGGAGAATGACTAGCCACTATATTAAAAGTATCTTGATTTAAAGACTCTAGTAAACTTTTATAAGTAGAAAAATCAGCATAATAATCTAGACCTACCAAGTTTATTTTTCCATCTATAAAATCTATATTATTAAACTCATTCTTTAATATAAGAACATCCATTTCTTCTAAAATATTTTCAAATTCTGTTAAGCTAGGATTTCTATATTCGTGATTCCCATAAATAAAATAAGTTTTTATATTTAGTGATTTAAGCATAGATAAAAGCTCTCTTACATTATCTAAATTATCAGTTTTGCCATCTATTATATCTCCAGTTAATAATATTATATCTGGATTGAAGTTACCAATACTTTTAATCAATCTTTTTTTATTTATAAACTTATTATTATGATAATCACTTATCTGAGTTATTTTAAAATCATTAGATAACTTATTAGTTTCAATACTTACATTTCTAGTTCTAAAAAAGGATATTTGATAAATTAAATATATAAAACTTATAATAATTATAATAGTAAATATATAAATTTTTCTTTTCATTATGGTCCTCCTTTTAAATATAAAAAAATGAGTTATATCTATTAGATATAACTCACTTATATGGTGACCCATCCGAGGCTCGAACTCGGGACATCTTGATTAAGAGTCAAGTGCTCTGCCAACTGAGCTAATGAGTCATATTTAATATTTTTAAAATAATTTAAACCTGAAGTTTATAAAATAAACTTCAGGTTTATTAAAATGGTGCGGGAAAGAGGACTTGAACCCCCACGCCCGAAGGCACTAGATCCTAAGTCTAGCGCGTC
>JASKZW010000073.1 GCA_030147425.1 Tissierellales bacterium | reverse complement strand
GTGACCTTCCTTATACTTCTCCTCAAGAGCCTCAAGACTATCCTCAACAGTCACAACCTGCTCACCTAGCCTAGACTCTAGATTCGTATCCCTAATATCAGAAATGTCCTTACCATCCAACAAATCCTTAATCAGGTCATGCTTCATAATATAATCACAAGCATTAATCTCCCTTACAACCTCTTCATACTCAGCCCTATACTGGGAAATATCCTCTATATCTTCCTTAGTCTCCAAGTCATAAGCCCTACTATTCTCAAAAAGACCATCTCTAGAGATAACAAAGACCTCCCCATCCTTAATAAAGGAACCCTTCAACATAAAAGTCTGAGGGGACACACGATTATCATCCTTATAATTCAACAAGTCCCTACCAAAAACCAGACCCTTCTCATTCTTGTAGCCCATAATATTAGAAATAGTAGGATAAAAATCCAACTGACTTCCAACTCTAGACACAGTTTCATTAATCTCCTCGCCTGGAACATGAATCATCATAGGAATCCTCATCATCTCATCAACCTCATAAGGATAGCCTAGAAAATCAGTCATAAGCTTCTTAACATCTCCATCCATAGAAGTCAAAGCAAAATGATCCCCATAAAGAGCTATAACCGTATCTTCATACAAGCCTTCCTCTTCCAACATATCCAAAAACTCACCAATAGTCTCATCAGCATAGTGAATAGACTGTAAATAATCCCCTAAAATAGTATCCTTATGCTCTGGCCTTATATCCAGAACATGATACTCCTCAGGCATGGTAAATGGATTGTGACTAGTAAGAGAAATCATAAAGGCGTAGAAAGGATTATCATCTTTCTGATCTAATTCTTTTAAATAATCAATAGACTGCTTATAAAACTCCCTGTCAGTTATACCAAAACCGATTTTCTCCTTAACATCAAAATTATCCTCGGCTATATACCTTTCAAAACCTTGATTCTTATAAGCCTTCTCCCTATTCCAAAAATCCCTCTCAAAACCATGAAAAGCCCAAGCAGTATAGCCATTATCCCTTAAAAGCCAAGGCAAGCCATAAAAACTATTCTTCTCATACTCAGTATAAGAAGGCTCATTCATAGAAGGATGTAGGGAGTTATTAGAAATAAACTCAGCATCAGAAGTATTACCCCTACCAGTCAACTGATAATAATTGTCAAAATAAATCGTACCCTTATCAGCCATCAACCTATTCAAATTAGGCGTAACCTCCTGCCCATCATAATCCAAACCTATAACAAAATCCTGCAAAGCCTCAACCTGCAAGACAATCAAATTCTTACCCTTACCAATACCTGTATGCTTTCCATCCTCCAGCCTAGCCCTCTCCTGCACATCCTCTATAATAGTAGAAAGAGCATTAGTATCAGTAGCCTCAATCTCATCACCTGCAAAAGCATCCTTTATATCCTTGGCATGAAAAAGAAAAAGCTCCTGATTAGCTACAGAAATATACTTATCTTCCTTAGACAAATAAGTTAAGGACAAAGCAATAACCAAAGCTATAGCCAAAGGAACAATCCTATACAAATTCTTATTATTTCCAGTCCCTACATTATATATAGGGTTAGAAGTCGAATCCTTATCCCTTTTCTTTTTCCACACATAATAAACTATAACAATAGGTAAATCAATAAACATCAAAAGATTCTCCAAAGTTAAGAGAAACTTAACACTATCCTTAACAGCAGCCACCTGACCTACTTGACTTAACATCTTCACCGAAGGAAGAGTATTAAAATATGCAAAGTGGACTACATCTATCAACAAAATACCAGATAGGATAACATAGGCTATTAACCCCTTCCTATCCTTCTTCTTCCATTTTCCAAAATATATTATTGAATATATAAAAAGTATAAAAAGGGCTGAAACGCCAAAAACCCAGAACTTATTATACTGAACATTAGTTATATTCATAAACAATAATATTTTCAAAAATAGCAGTATAACAAATAACATACAATCACTCCTATTTATTTCTTCTCCTAGAAAACTCTCCCACTATATCCTTTAACTCCTCTATACCCAGGATTAAACAAAGGACAAAATAAACCAAAATTCCCAAAAGTATAGAAAGAGCGAATATAGCCAAATCAAAAACTTCCCTCTTAGGTAAGATACCTATCCCTTTATTATACACTAAATAAACTACCAATCCCATAACCAAGGAAGAAAACATAGTCTTAATAAAGGTATTCAGATAAGCCCTCAAACCAATAGGACCTAACTTCTTCCTTAACTTAACAAACAAAATAAAACTAGTAAGCAAACTAGAAATACTAGTAGCCAGGGCCAATCCTCTGTGTCCCATCTTGCCAACTAAAAGATAATTTAAAAAAACATTTATAAAAACAGCATAAATACCATTAATCATAGGAGTCTTCGTATCCTGGAAAGAATAAAAAACCTTACTCAGCATAAGCCTTAAAGAAGCCCCTACCAGACCTATAGAGTAAAAAAACAAGGCTCCTGATGTCATGAGAGTAGCTGTCGAATCAAACTGTCCCCTTTGGAAAAACAACCTTACAATAGGCTCAGATAGAATTAGAATACCTATAGTAGCAGGAACAGTAACCAAAATAATTATATTAACCCCCTTGGCTAAAATCTCCTTAATCTTCTCATCTTCACCATAGGAAAAAGCCTTAGACAACATAGGAAAAACTACAGTAGTAATAGCCATAACAAAGACAGCTATAACCATTTCATTTATCCTAGAAGCATAGGTTAAGGCTGATATACTTCCCTCAGCCAAGTCTGAAGCCAAGGTCTTGTCGATAATAGTATTAATCTGCTGAACCGCCGAACCTAATACAACAGGCAAAACTAAAAGCATAGCCTTCTTTAAATTAGGATCCTTGAAATCAATCCCTGGCCTATAGCGATGACCCTGATGCCTTATAGCCGGATACTGAATTAAAAACTGGGTAGAAGAAGCTATTACACTAGCAAGCATAAGCCCCTCTATATTCTCCCCATCAGCAAAGGCCAGCAAAAACACAATAAAAACAAAATTATAAGGTAGCCCCATCATAGCTGGCGGCCCAAAAACATTACTACTATGCAAATAGCCTGAAAAAACATAAGTAAAACCTAGAAATACAACTATAGGTAAGCCAATCCTATTTAACTTAACAGCCAAATTTAGTTGCTCCCCGCTAAAACCCTTAGCAAGAATCTTAACTATATAAGGGGAAAAGAAGTAAGCTAAAACAGCTAAAACTACAGTTATAAGCAAAACTAAGTTTAAAACATTATTTAAAAACTCTAGCTTTCCCTTTCTTCCCTTCTTAGCCTGAATATCAGTAAAAATAGGAATTAAACTGGTATTTAAACCAGCCCCTAAACTAGTCATTATCAAAACAGTAGCAGTCATAGCTACAAAATAAGTATCAGTATAATAGCCTGAACCATATTTATAGGCTATTAAAACCTCTCTAATAAAGCCTAAAAACTTACTAATCAAAGTAAAAATAGATATCATTAAAGCAGATTTTGCCAGCTTATTAGTCTTAGTCATCCTACTCTTCCTCTCTCCACCTATCTAAAGTAAACTTAGGAACATTCCCCATTATAAGCTTCCTGGACCTTAAACTTCCTAGGAAAAATACAAAAAGCAAACTTAGCAATATTCCTAAAACTACAAAAATAATTAAACTTGATATCCTTCCATAACCAAAAGTCTCTGGATACCTAAACAAATAATCCTTTAGCAAGTCTAAAACCAAGGGATGGGAAAAATATATGCCAAAGGAATAAATACCTATATTCTTTAAAATTTCCCTCTTTCCCACAAAACCATGGCTTAGGCCTAGCAAGAATAAAATAGTCACACTAGCAAAAACCATAGTAGTCGGTCTTAAGGATCCAAATCTTCCATATATATTTACAGAGCCAGCCTTATAAACACTATAGTAAACCTGGCCTACATAGGCTAAACTAGTAAGGAAAAAAGCCAACTTAATTTTATTCCAGTTTTCCTTAATCCAATCTAGAATCTTAAAATAGTGAACACCTATAGTTCCACCTAGGATAAAATAATACTGCCAAGCTAAAACAGTTTTCCAATAAATCCTCCTATAAAACCCTATAAAACCTTCACTAATTGCAGGCAGAAAATATCTTGAATATGAAATAATCAAAAACTGAAATAAAAAAGACAAGCCTATTAACCTATAGGGCCTTTCCTCCATTTCCTTAGGAAGAAAAGACAAAAACCATGGAACCAGTATGTAAAACTGAAATATTAAAAAAATAAAATACAAGTGGGAATAACCCTTTCCCCATAAAATATCAGTAAAAAGCATTCTTAAACCTTCAGCTGATAGGTCTAAACCAAGCTTATGATAATAATAAACTAAGTTCCAAATTAAATAAGGAATAAATATGTTCCTTATCTTTTTCTTATAAAATCTGCCTGTATCCAAGGCATCTCTAGATCTATAATTATAAAAAATAACCATACCTGAAATCATCATAAAAACTGGACTTCCAAACCTAAAAAATTGATTTAAAAATATCCCTAGATTCATAGCTCGAGAGCCAAATTCTGACTGCATAACAAAGGCACCTGTTGCATGAATAATCAAAATTCCTAAAGCTGCTATCCCCCTTATATAAGGCAGTTCATTTAACCACCGTCTCTTCTTTCTCTTCTCTACCATACAAAACACTCCTCCTATATCTTGTTTATATTATTATAACATAATTTAACAATATAGAAGAAAAGACTTGGACCTTCCTAGAATCTAGGAAGGTCCATTTGTGTGTTAATAATTATTAAATTTATGAAGAATTTAATTTAAGCTTCTTAAAAGCTTTCTAGCTTGATTTTCCTTAACATGAGCTAAAGGCATAAAGAAGTTTCCAATTTCATTACCCATTAAACCGTCTCTAGCCAATAATTCTACTCCATCCTTAGCCCAGTTAGATACAAAGTGAGCATCCTTAGAATCTAGCTTAACATAATCTATAACATCTATGTCTAAGATATCTACAGCTCTGGATACCATAGCTGCTAATTCTTCCCTATTAAGCTTTCTATCTGGATTAAAGTTTCCTTTATTATCTCCATATACTATACCTAAACCTGCAGCTGTATTAACAGCATCAAAGTTTTTATGATTCTTATCTAAGTCATCAAATACTTGATTAGTCTCTACTAAATCTACTCCAAACTCTTCTAACATCATAGCTACAAAATCTCCACGGCTTATCATAGCTTCTGCCTCTAAGTGATGGTTAGAATAGTCTCCCATACTTAAGTCTGTTCCATAACCTGAGTGAGTTTTAGAGTTGTATATACCCCTAGCATTTCCTAACCTATCTTCTAAAACTATAAAGTTTACTTGATAGTCTGCCTTAGGAGCATCCTTCATAAATTCTAAATCTCCTACATATAAGCCATCCTTCAATCTTAATTTAGCCTTAGTTTCTACAACTTTTCCATCCTTGTCTTTTCCTATAAATCCTATATGAGCCGTTCTTCCTAAATTACGCTTAGCTCCTAGGTAGTTTGCATCTACTATAATAGAGTCTTCTGTAAATCTAATATCACTAACATTTAAACCATTGCTATAGTCTACTTCCTTATTATCTAACTTACTATTCATAACCCTTATCTTACCAAATCTACTATCCTTGTCCTGCTCTAGAACTAAAACCTTAACTCCATAGTCTTCTAGAGTCATTCCACCTTGTGGATTACAGTTTGAATAGTCTTTGCTATCATCAAAGTCTGGAACCATAGCCTTGCTTTCATCAATTACATAAGTGTCCTTTGCCCATGCATAGTAGAAATCATTCTCTTCCTTTAGTCCAAATGCTGCATCATGCATGATAAAGTCCATTCCAGTATCGTCCTTTACCTCACCCTTCTTATAG
>JASKZW010000064.1 GCA_030147425.1 Tissierellales bacterium | reverse complement strand
TAATTTCCTTCCTCATATTTTAAAGGATTTTCTACAATATTTCTACCACATCTTTTTATAGTTTCTGCAAACTGATGGTAAACTGGAGTTTGTATTATAATACTATCATCCTTATCTGTAAAAGTTCTTATGATTCCGTTTAAACCTGCTACAACTCCAGGAGTAAAGATAATCTCATCTTTCCTTATTTCCCACTTATGTATATCCCTATACCAATTTATAACTGCTTCATAGTATGAATCAGGTGTTAGAGTATAGCCAAAAACTTCATGCTGGGCTCTCTCTACTATAGCTTCCTTCACTTCCCTAGGTACATTAAAATCCATGTCTGCTACCCAAAGCGGAATTAATTCTTCTGAGTTTTCAAAATTTTTTAATGCCTCCCATTTAACTGCATTCGTATTAGACCTGTCTACAGGCTGATTAAAATCATACTTAGCCATTCTGCTCATCCTTTCATTTTTATTTAATTAAGACACCATTTTATATTATAACAAACTTAGCTTATTTAAAACAAGAAAAAAGGACCTTTTCAGGTCCTTATCTATACTAGATAGCTTTAGTATTAAGTATCTCTATATTAGGTCCATATTGGTCCTTCATTCCTTGTAGGTTTTCTAAATCTTTACTTCCATAGGATCTATGCAATTCAAGTATATCTACTGCATAACCATCCACTAGCATTTTTTCTATATCTTCTTCAAACCAATCTATATACATATCTATTCGATCATTTACATTAAAGCATAGGCCTGAAGAACAGTAGTTAGTCTTGTTTTTCACCATATCCTTAAAGTAATCCATTGTCTTTATATTACATATTGAATGTCTGTGTGCTAAATTTTTAACATTCTCTGGCAGATCTTTATGAGCTACCAAAGCAACCTTATACCTTAAATCACTATTCCTATCCATTTAAATAACCCCCTTTTAAACATCTGTCAATTTCTTAACTATACAATCTTATAAGTTTTTTAAATTCTTCCCGGAATTTAAAACTCCTTCTTTTGCTATATATCAAGCTTTCCTTGCTTTTTTATTCTTTGTTAATTATTTGATTATCTATATTATAACATACTTTTAAGATTTTTGGGAGTTATTTTGTTATTTTTATATCATTCTTTTTTTATTCTTCCTTTCTATGGGCTATCCTACTTGCTGCAGCAGCTGCAATTGCTGCTACCAAGTCATCTAGAAAGGTATTTACTCCCCTGTCCTTATCTTCATCTAATTCTTTTATTATCCCTATTTTCTCCTTATCTAGATAACCATAATTAGTTAAGCCTATAGTCCCATAAACATTTACTATTGCTAGGGGAATGATTTCATCTATACCATAAAGAGCCTCATCATTTTGTATTATAGACTGTAAGGGCTCATCTAGTTGCTTTTTTTCTGCTGCCTTATCTAAGGCTATTCCTGTTAAAATAGCATGGGCTATTTCTCTTTTATCTAAAACTCTCTCTACATTTTCCAAACAATAATCTAGAGTTAGGTTTTCATAATATTTTTCCTGTAATTTATAAACTATTTTAGCTATATCTTCTAGCTCTACCCCTCTCTCTTCTAAGGCTTCCATGGTTTTTTCTTTTAGGCAATTCATCTGTAATGTCATAGTTTTTCCCTCCAAATTAAATTTATTCTTTGATTATATTTACCTTATATGGTATCTTTTAATCAAAGGAGTTTTTTACTATATATCTACAATTTATAAAGAGGGAGTGAGTTTATCATGAATATGATGATTAAGAGATTTGTTGATCAAGGTTTTTTAACAGAAGCTGAAGGGCAGTATCTAGAAGAAGCACTAGAAAGAAAAGAAACAGTAATTGTTTCTGGACATAGAAGTGCTGGTACTAGACCTTTTATGGCAGGTATGATGGCTACAGCTAAAAGCTACCATTCTTCTGTACAAGTTAAGGACTTTGACGATCTAGAAGAAGATGTGGATTTCTTACTTATACCAGGCTTAGATGGTATAGATTTTGAAGAAATGGTTAAACAAGCAATGAAGCAAAAAGGAAAGGCCTTTGTTACTGTTAAAGAACCTGAACATCCTTATTCTTTATTTAAGCTTTTAAGGGAAGTATATAAGGAAGATGGAGAGCATGATAAGGTTTACCATTTAGTTGAGTGTAAAAAAGTTGATGATGTGCCAAAGTTAACTAAAATTACAGAAGTTAAACTAAATGAAAAAGGAAGAATTAAAAAGACTGATTTTGAAGGATAATTATGCCCATACAAGAACACTAGGAACTTGCCTAGTGTTCTTTTTTTATTTTTGGTTTATAATAAATAGAGAGGTGATTATAATATGGATAAAATAAAAGTTGGTATTATAGGATATGGAAATCTTGGAAAGGGAGTTGAAACTAATATAAAGAACTTTCCAGATATGGAATTAGAAGCTATATTTACAAGAAGGGACCCTTCTGACTTTAATAATGAAAAGATTGTAAGCATAGATAGGGTTTTAGAATATAAGGATAAGATTGATATTATGATTTTATGTGGCGGTTCTAGTAATGATCTACCTAAGCAAGGACCAGAATTAGCTAAATATTTTAATACTATAGATAGTTATGACAACCATCAAGGTATACCTGAATACTTTGATTCTATTAATAAAGTAGCAAAGGAAAATAATAAGACAAGTATTATATCTATAGGCTGGGATCCAGGTCTATTTTCCCTAAATAGACTTTTATTCCAATCAATCCTACCACAGGGTGAGGAATATACTTTCTGGGGCAAGGGAGTAAGCCAGGGCCATTCCCAGG
>JASKZW010000038.1 GCA_030147425.1 Tissierellales bacterium | reverse complement strand
GTTTTCTTTTTTAGATTCCATTCAGTTTCTCCATGTCTTATAAGATAAATAGTTTTCATTTAGATTTTCCTTTCAATTAATTTTTAGTTTATCATTTATGATAAGATTTATTATGATATAGTATTAAAAAATATAAAGAATAAGTTATTCTACCTATCCTTTATATTTTTTATATATACATCGTTTTTTGTCCAAATATATTCTAATTCATTAAAGCTTTTTCTTATATCCTCTTCTTTTTCTAAGCCTAGGGTTAAAATAAAGGCATTTATAAGGCTCATTGCTGCTACAATAGAGTCAACAAAAGACAGCATATCACTGCCTGCCAATAAAGTTATATCTGAGTATTCGGCTGAAGGTGATGTTTCACTATCAGTTATACTTATTATTTTGGATCCCTTGCCCCTAACATAATCTAATGCACGAAGAGTTAATTTAGAGTATCTTGGATAAGATATGGCTATTACTAGATCATCTTTGTCAGCCCTTACTAGCTGCTCAAAGATGTCGCTAGTACCATAGTTAATGACATTAACATTATCAAAAAGAAAATTCAAGTAAAAACCTAGATAACCGGCTAAAAAGTAAGAACTTCTCATACCAATAATATAAACATTCTTAGCTGTTAAAGTCATTTGAACGGCTTTTTCAAACTCTTCATAGTCTATAGCTAAGAGGGTTCTCTCTATATTATCAATATCCTTAGTAAAGGCCATTTTTATAACATCCTGTTGTTCCTTATAGTCCTGGCTAAGATTAATTCTCTCAACAGTAGTTAACTTATTTTTAATCATTTCATGCATTTGATTTTGCAAGTCCTTATAGCCATCAAAGCCTATAGCATTAGCGAATCTAACTACAGTAGATTCGCTAACACCTACAGCCTCACCTAGCTTAGCTGCTGTCATAAAGGCTGCTTTATCATAGTTGTCTATAATATAGTCTGCTATAAGCTTTTGACCCTTACTTAGGTTCTTATATTCTTCCTTAATTAGTTTAACAACACTAGGAGACTTCTCCATATAAAACAACCTTTTCTTTCTCTACTAAATTTTGTCCTGCTTGGAAAGCCTTTAAGTTCATATCTTCTGTTCCCTTTGGAACCCTAGATAAGATAGCTTCTTGTAAGGCTTCTTCAGAAACAATTTCTGTAGCCTTTCTAATAGCTCCTAAAGCTACAATATTAGCTACCATAACCCTTCCTGTATCTATAGCCGTTTGAATTATTGGTATTTGAATTACTTTTTTACTTTTTAGTTTTTCTTCTAAATCTCCATCAATCCTAATATCTTGATCTATTATTAATATTCCGCCCTCTTTTAAGGAACTTTCGTATTTTTCTAAAGATTTTTGAGTTAGGCATAATAATACATCTGCTTCAGTTACTTTTGGATAATTAATTTCTTCATCACTTATTAGTACCTCTGCCTTACTTGCCCCACCCCTTGCTTCAGGTCCAAATGATTGCATTTGAATTGCTTTCTTACCGTCCTTTAATGAGCTTTCAGCTAGGATAATCCCTGCTAAAATTAAACCTTGCCCACCTGAACCACTCAGAATAAATTCTCTTTTATTCATTTAATTTTCCTCTCCTTTGTAAACTAACAATTTTTACTAAGCCTATCGTACTTCTCTGTATACTCTGCCCTTTCCCCTTCGTACAAGTCTCCGATTATAATTTTTCCTTGGGACTTTTCTTCTCCTAATTTTCTTGCAGCTGTTACATTCATGCTTTCATCCTTAAGCATATTCATCATATCTACTGCTCCACCTTTTTTATTTCTACGTCCATAATAGGTTGGACAAGTAGTTACAGCTTCTATTAAGGAAAAACCTTTGTTCTTTATTCCTTTTTCAACTTGTTTTATAATCATATTTGCATGATAAGCTGTAGATCTTGCTACATATGTAGCTCCTGCTGCTTCTGATAATTTACAAATATCAAAAGTATCATCTATATTTCCATAAGGTGCTGTAGTACCCTTGTCTCCTGTAGGAGTTGTTGGTGAGTACTGTCCACCTGTCATTCCATAAATATTGTTGTTAAATACTATAGTCGTTATATCTATATTTCTTCTACATGCATGAATTAAATGGTTTCCACCTATAGCACTTGCATCCCCATCTCCTGTTATTACTATAACCTCTAATTCTGGATTAGCTAGCTTTATACCAGTTGCAAAGGCTAAAGCCCTACCGTGAATTGTATGTACAGTATTAAAGTCTAAGTAACCAGAAGCTCTTGATGAACAACCTATACCTGAAACTATACAAACCTTGTCTGGATCCAGGCCTAAGTTATCAATGGCCTTTACTATAGCCCTTGTAACTATTCCGTTCCCACAGCCTGGACACCATATGTGAGGCAATTTATCTTGTCTAAAATACTTATCCACTAATTTACTAGTCATTTTTTTTACCTCCTTCTTTTAAGGAAGAGATTATTTCTTCTGGTTCTATTAACTCTCCATTAATTCTTGTGCAACTTGTTACATTTGTATATTTATTAGCTATCCTATCAACTTCTAAGAAGTATTGGCCCATATTCATTTCCGCTACTAGAATCTGATCTACTTTTTTAGCTATCTCTTCTATTCTCTTATCTGGAGATGGCCATAAAGTTATAGGTCTAAATAAACCTACTTTTCTTCCTTCAGCCCTTAATATATCAACTGCTTCCTTTGCAGATCTAGAAGTACATCCATAAGCCAAGATAACTTCTTCTGCATCTTCCATCATATATTCTTCATTTTTTAAAATGTCATCTTTATTTAATTCAATCTTGTCTAAAAGCCTTTGAATACTCTTTTCTGCTATTTTCTTATCATTGTTTGGGAAACCAGTTTCATCATGTACTAAGCCTGTTACATGGAATTTATAGCCTTCACCAAAGCTTGCCATAGGAGGTATCATGTCTTCATCTGCCTTATATGGTAAGTAATCTTCCTTTGGCCCTTCTGGTCCTTTTCTGTCAATTATTTTATATTCTTCATCTATTGTTATACTTTCACGCATATGTCCTATAACCTCATCCAACAGTAAGATAACAGGCGTTCTGTATTTTTCTGCCAGGTTAAAGGCCCTTATAGTTTCTTGGTAAATTTCTTTTACTGAATTTGGATAAAGAGCTATAATGCTATGGTCTCCGTGAGTTCCCCATCTTGCCTGCATTACATCACTTTGGGAAGGAGAAGTTGGTAGTCCTGTACTTGGGCCACCCCTTTGAACATTTACTATTACACATGGTATTTCAGCTATTGATGCATATCCTATAGCTTCTTGCTTTAGGGAGAATCCTGGACCACTTGTAGCAGTCATACTTTTTCTTCCTGTTAAGGATGCACCTATTGTTGCAGCAATTCCTGCAATTTCGTCTTCCATTTGTATAAACTTTCCACCTATTTTAGGTAATTTTTCTGCTGATAACTCTGCTATCTCAGTTGATGGAGTAATTGGGTAACCAGCATAAAAAGTCATTCCTGCAGCCAATGCACCTTCAACACAAGCTTCATTACCTTGCATTAATTTATTATTTATTTTCATATGTATCTTCCTCCAAATAGATTGCATAGTCAGGACATCTTAATTCACACTGCCCACATTTGATACAATCCTCTTCTCTTTCTACCTTAACAACTTCATTTTTTAATCCTAAAACATTTTTAGGACAAAATTCAACACATATACCACAGCCCTTGCAAAGCTGCTCTACTACTCTTAATTTTTGAGAGTCTTTATTAGCCAATCACTTTACCTCCTTAAAAATTAAATTCATTTCATTTCTTACTTTATCATACCAAATGAAAAGAACCTCTGCAAGTAAAATTTCATTTTACTGAATCTTTTTTATTTTTCTGCAGTTATACTTTCATATCTACCCTAATCTTTTAAAAAAGACAAAAAAAATACGTTGAAATTAATCAACGTATTTTCTAGTCTAAACTGGATGAACCTTGTTTTCTTCATCTAATACTTCACTATCAAGCTTATATTTTTCTGCCTGTCTATATTTGAAGAAATCTAAGGCAACATTTGGGAATAAAGCATAACTTAAAACATCTTCATCCTGCTCTATATATTCCTTAATTTCTTCCCTATATTTTTCAAGTTCAGGTTCTAATAAGTCTGCTGGCCTTCCTGTATAAACTTCTTCATCTCCTATGATTTTCTTTCTTATTTCATCACTTATTGGAACAGTACTCTTTCCATATAAGCCCTTCATATAGTTCTTAGCTTCATTAGGAACCATCTTATATCTTTCACCTAACAAAACATTAAATACTGATTGAGTTCCAACCATCTGGCTCATAGGGGTAACTAAAGGTGGGTAACCAAAATCTTCCCTTACTTTTGGAACCTCTGCTAAAACCTCATCAAATCTATCAAGAGCGTTTTGTGCTTCTAATTGAGATACTAGGTTAGATAACATACCACCTGGCACTTGATATTGAAGAGTCCTTACATCTACATTTAACACTCTTGGATTTAATAGGCCCTCTTCCATATACTTATCCTTTAAGTCATTAAAATAGTCTGTAACCTCTAATAATAAATCCATATCTATGTAATCTGGGTAATACTCTGATCCCTCTAAAGATGCAATCATAGATTCTGTTGCAGGTTGGCTTGTACCCATGCCCAATGGTGATAGGGCTGTGTCTATTATGTCTGCTCCTGCCTCTATACCCTTCATATATGTTTGATTAGCTATACCACTAGTAAAGTGAGAGTGTAATTGTATTGGTATATTAATTTCCTTTTTTAAGGCCCTAACTAATTTTTCTGCCTCATAAGGAAGTAGGATACCTGACATGTCCTTAATACAAATTGAATCTGCTCCCATTGATTCTAATTCCTTACAAAGTTTTACATAATACTCATTGTTATGGGCTGGACTAGTTGTATAGGATATAGCTATTTGTGCATGTCCTCCATATTTTCTAGTTGCTTCTATAGATTTTCTAACATTTCTTGGGTCATTTAAAGCGTCAAATATTCTTATAATATCTATACCATTTTCAATTGATTTTTTAACAAATTCCTCAACTACATCATCTGAATAGTGTTTATATCCTAATAGGTTTTGACCTCTTAAAAGCATTTGAAGTTTTGTATTTTTTAAATGCTTTTTTAATGTTCTAAGTCTTTCCCATGGATCTTCATTTAAGAATCTTAAGCATGAGTCAAATGTAGCTCCACCCCATACCTCTAAGGAGTGAAATCCTATCTTATCTAGTTTATCTAAAATAGGTAGCATATCTTCTGTAGACATTCTTGTTGCGATTAATGATTGATGAGCATCTCTTAAGATAGTTTCAGTTATCTTAATCTGTGACATTTAAATACCTCCTAGTTATTATTATTTTTCTCCACACAATATACTATAGGTGGATTATTCTTCATATTTATAAAGTCATGTTTTACAACATGATACTTTCTCTGATCTAAAGTCCTTAAAAAATCCTCCACTAATAACTGTTCTTCTAAACCGCCCTCATGTCCAGTATAACATGTTACAATTAATAAACCATTATTTTTTAATAATTTCAAAGCCTTGGACATACTTTCTATACTAGTTTTCGGCTTGGTTGTTATTTTTTTGTCCGCCCTTGGCAAATAGCCAAGATTGTATATAAATAGATCTATTTGATCCCTTATGTATTTATCAATATTTTCATGACCATCTAAGATTAGTTTATAATTCTCTGGATTTCCATGAGACACTAAGGACTCTTTGGTCCTATCTATGGCTTGCTTTTGAATATCAAAACTATATACCCTTCCCTTTTCCCCTACCAAATTTGATAGAAGTTTAGTATCATTTCCATTTCCCATAGTACAATCACAGACTACCATATCTTTTTCTATAAAAAGATTTAAAATGTGCCTTACTAATTGATTATTATTTTTTAAATAAGTATACATAAATCTACTCCTAATATTATTTTATACTATTTTTCAGAATTTGTAACTCTTTATCTGATAATTTTCTATATTCACCTAATTCAAGCTGGCCTAAAGCTAGTCCACCAAACTCAATTCTATGCAAATCTACTACTGGATGGCCGATAGCTTCACACATCTTCCTTACCTGCCTATTCCTTCCTTCGTGAATTTGGATTTCTAACAGAGAAAATTTACCATCCTTTGATCTTAAATCTACCTTGGCCTCTGATGTTTTCCATCCATCTATATAAAGACCTTCTCTCATTTTATCCAAATCCTCTTCATTTGGCAATCCTTCAACCTTTGCTAGGTAGAGCTTGGGAACCTCATATTTAGGATGGGTTAGTTTATAGGCAAAGTCTCCATCATTAGTTAGGAGAAGTAAGCCACTACTATCCTTATCTAGCCTACCTACAGGATACACCCTCTCATCTATGCCTGTAATTAAATCTATAACCTTCTTATGATTAAATTTATCCTTCATAGAAGTTACATAGCCTACAGGTTTATTAAGCATTAAGTATATATTTCTTTTCTCTAACTCAATAGGCTTTCCGTCTACCCTTACTGTATCTTTTTCTGGATCTATCTTTATGCCCATTTCTGAGACAATCTCTCCATTAACCTCTACCAGGCCGGCCTTTATTATTTCTTCAGACTTCCTTCTTGAGGCAACTCCACAATGGGCCATATATTTTTGAAGTCTCAATCTATCACTCCTTAAAATTTTCTTCACTAAGTTCTGGGAGTTCATCCAAGCTCTCTATAGAAAGAAAGCTTAAAAACTTGTCTGTAGTCTTATATATAATAGGCCTTCCTGGCCTATCTAAGGTACCAGCTTCCTTTATTAACTCCCTTGTAAGTAAAGAATCTATAACTTTATCACATTTTACTCCCCTAATGTCCTCTATCTCTACTCTGGTAATAGGCTGCTTATAGGCTATTATAGATAGGGTTTCTATGGCTGCATTGGATAATCTTCTCTTAGTTTTTTTACCTAATTTTTCTATCCAATCAAAATACTCAGCCTTAGTTTCTAGCTGATACTTATCACCTAGCCTAACTATATTTAACCCCCTATTTTCTTGAAAATCATCTATCATTTCATCTAATATTTTCCTTGTCTCCCCTATAGTTAATCCTACTATCTTACTAATACTTTCTATATCCAGGGCTTCTCCCCAGACAAAAAGTAAGGATTCTATTATAAAGCTAATCTCTCTCTTGTCCATTTTTATCAACAACCCTTTTTAGTAATATATTTTCATAGTTATCAATTTGTTTAATCTCTATATAATTAAGCTTTGTTAACTCTAAAACAGCTAAAAACATGGCTATTAGCCTATCTTTGTCATATAAATCCCTAAAAACTTCCTGGAAGTAAATCTCCCCATTAGAAGAAGTTATTATATCCTTTAAATTATCAATTGCCCTTTCTAAAGGATAGTAGCTTCTAGTCCTTATCTCTATTTCTGGCCCATGTAAAACTTCCTTATCCTTTAGTATTTTTATAAAAGATTTTTTTAAAATTTCTAAATTTAAATTTTTCAAACACAATTCTTCCTCATTTAAATGGGACAAGTCTTCTGCCCTTTTAGTAAACTTCTTATAACTTTCCTTGCTCATCTCTTCTATTTCCTTAGAGACTTCCTTAAACTTCCTATATTCTATTAACTGTAAAACTAACTTTTCCCTTGGATCTTCTTCATTTTCCTCCTTAGGCAAAAGCATTTTAGACTTTATATTTATTAAAGTACTTACCATTATAATAAAATCACTGGTTATTTCCAAATCTAATTCTTCCATTCTATTAATATAATCAATATACTGCTCAGTTATTTCATTTATTGGTATATCATAAATATCAAGCTTAGCCTCATCAATTAAATGTAAAAGAAGATCTAAAGGTCCCTCAAATGAGTTTAAAACAATATTATATTCCATACTATACTCCTTAGTATTTTTTAACTCCATTTTCATCTAGTAAAAAATAAATTAATTTTTCCTTTTCCTTTTTTTCCTTAGTTATCTCTATTATTTCTCTTAACTTCCTATTTGCCTGCTCAAGATTTTCCCTACTAGAACCATAAAGTCTTCCTATAACTTCTCCTTCTTCAACATAATCTCCTATCTTAACTTTTAAATAAAGTCCTGTATATAAGTCTATTTTGTCATCCTTGTATTTTCTGCCTGCACCTAAATCCAGTAAAACTTCCCCTATCTTTCTTCCATCTATACTTTTTATAAAGCCAGATTTACCAGCCCTTACTGCCTGATTATATTTGTTATTATTAATTAAATAAGAATAATCCCTTATATCTCCAGATTGATTCTCTATAAATTCTAAGAATTTTTCAAAAGCGATGCCCTCTTCTAATGACCTTATTACCTGAGTTCTAGCTAAATCATAGTCTATTGATTTTCCCAAACCAAGCATGGCTGTAGCTAGTTCTACAGATAAGTTATATAAATCACTTTCCCTGTCTTCTCCCTTAAGTATTTTTATAGCCTCAAAAACTTCTAAGGAATTTCCATAATAATGGCCTAAAGGTTGATTCATATTAGTTA
>JASKZW010000138.1 GCA_030147425.1 Tissierellales bacterium | reverse complement strand
GGATGGTACTTACCTAAAACGTCCCCAACAATTCTTGCAGACTTTTTATAAGGCTTGTCTGGACTTAAATTTAACTGCTTCATTGCATATAAAATTCTTCTATGTACAGGCTTTAATCCATCCCTTAAATCAGGTATGGCCCTTTGAATTATAACACTCATAGCATAATCTATATATGATTGTTCCATTTCCTCTTTATAATCAACTTTAATAATATTTTCTGACATTACAACAACTCCTTAAATCTTTATACTTGATAAGCACATATGTTCTATATTATACTATCATAGTAATTTTATCATTATATTTTTAAAAGACCAAAACATATTTTGGTTAATTAGTATATAATGATAACATAATAATAGATTAAGATAAATGAAAGGAAGTTATTATGAGTTATAATGCAAATGAAATAAAAATATTAGAAGGTCTGGAAGCTGTAAGGCTTAGACCAGGAATGTACATAGGTAGTACAGGGAGCAGGGGACTGCATCACCTGGTAAATGAAATTGTAGATAACGGAGTAGATGAGCACTTAGCTGGCCATTGCGATAAAATAATAGTAAGTTTAGAAAAAGATGGATCTGTAACTATAGAGGATAATGGTAGGGGAATACCGGTAGACAAGCACAGTTCAGGTCAGTCAGCCCTAAGAGTTATCTTAACTGTTCTTCATGCAGGAGGAAAGTTTGATACAGGCTCAGGTAGGATATCCGGTGGACTTCACGGGGTAGGTGCAGCTGTAGTAAATGCCTTATCCGAAAGTTTTACTGCTGAAGTTTATAGGGATGGAAAGATTTACAGGGACGAATATAGTCTAGGTAAGCCTATAAGCAAGCTTAATAATGGGGTTTTAGAGCCTATAGGGAATACAAGAAAAAAGGGTACAAGTATAAATTTTATTCCAGATAGGGAAATTTTTGAAGATATAGAATTTAAGCCAGAAATTATCAAGAGAAGGTTAAAGGAATTGTCCTATTTAAATAAGGGCTTAAAACTAGAATTTATAGACAAGATAAGGGATGAAAGGGAAGTTTATGAGTCTAAGGATGGTTTAGTGTCTTTTTTAAAGGATGTAAACAAGGATAAAACAGCCTTAACAGAGATTGTTTCCTTGTCAGGAGAATCAGAAGGAAGTTCTTTGGAAATAGCCTTTCAGTACACTAAAGAAAGGGGAGAGACAATTCTTTCCTTCTGTAATAATATCAACACCCATGAAGGGGGAAGCCATGTGAGTGGTTTTAGAATGGCTATTACTAGGACTATAAACCAGTATGCTAGGGAGTTAAATCACTTAAAGGATAAGGACAATAACTTTGAGGGAAGGGATATAAGAAATGGCTTAGTTGCTATTGTATCTATAAAATATCCTAATCCAGAGTTTGAAGGCCAGACAAAAACCAAGCTTGGCAATCCAGAGGCCCGAGGCCTAGTAGATGAAATAACTTCTATGCAGGCACAGTTTTACTTTGATAGGAACTTAGATTCCTTAGAAAAGATAATAAAAAATGCAGAAAGTTCCTTAAAGCTAAGAAAGGCAGAGGAAAAGGTAAGGGATAATTTTTCAAATAAAAATGTAAAGTTAGCAGTTAATGGAAAGTTAGCTTCTTGTAAGACTAGAAAGTCAGAAAAGGCCGAACTCTTTATAGTAGAGGGAGATTCTGCAGGGGGAAGTGCCAAGCAGGGAAGGGATAGGAATTTCCAGGCAATATTACCCTTAAAGGGGAAAATCTTAAATGTAGAGAGACAGTCTATGCATAGGATTTTAGATAATACAGAAATAGCTACTTTAATATCAGCTCTGGGAACTAGTATAGGTTCAGATTTTAATATAGATGATTTAAAGTATAATAAGATTATAATAATGACAGACGCTGACGTAGATGGATCCCATATAAGAACACTTTTATTAACATTCTTCTACAGACATATGAAGGAATTAATAGATGCAGGCCATATTTATATAGCCATGCCACCTTTGTATAAGATCAGTAAGGGAGGCAAGGATAAGTATTTTTATGGTGATAGGGAATTAGAAAAATATCTAGAGGAAAACAAGGTTAGCCATATTCAAAGATACAAGGGACTGGGAGAAATGAATCCAGAGCAACTTTGGTCTACTACCTTAAATCCAAAGACAAGACTTTTAAAGCAGGTTACAATCGATGACTTTATAGAAGCTGATGAAGTTACTAAGACTCTTATGGGAAGTTCAGTTGTGCCAAGAAGGGAATTTATTTATGATAGGGCCTTGTCAGCAGACATAGACATATAAAAAAACACCCACTGGGTGTTTTTTAATTTATTAGGTCAAATTTATCTATATTTTTAAAATTTACTTTTTCAAGATCTTCTAATAAGTTATCCTGGATTTTTCCTAATTGAATATGTATGGAACAATGTCTAGGATACTTATTGCAATTTTCCTTATCTAATAGGCAGGTGTTTAGATGAATAGGTCCATTGATAATTTCAATAACATCTTTTAAACTAATATCTTCTGGATCCTTTTTTAAAGTATAGCCTCCCTTAACTCCCATATAGGACTTAATAAGGCCACCTTGCCTAAGTTTTCTTAAAATCTTAAGTAAAAATTGTGATGGAATTTTTTCAATTTTAGAAATTTGACTAGCACTTATTTTTTCTCCATCTTTCGCCTTGGAAAGAAGGTAGACAACTCTTAATGCATAATCTGTTTCTCTTGTAATATTCATGTCTCTCTCCTCTAGCTTGATTTATAAAAATTAGGTATATTTATACTATAATTGAAGGCTATCTATTTGTCAAAGATATATTTAAGATAATTCAAGACCATGTATAAATATAATTATTTATGTTATCATGTAAATGAGAATAAAGGGAGGTGAAAAAATTGAGATTAGCTATAATAAGATGTACTCAAACTGAGGATTACTGTCCAGGAACTACTGATTTTAAAATGGCTAGGGAAAGAAAAGGTGCCTTTCAAAATATAGAAGAGGATATAGAGATAGTAGGTTTTATATCTTGTGGAGGCTGTCCTGGAAAAAAAGTACCTTTAAGGGTAAGAGAAATGAAGAAGCGTGGAGTAGATGCAATAGCCTTGGCTTCTTGTATTAAAAAGGGAACACCTATAGGTTCTCCTTGTCCTTTTGCAGGTGAGTTAGAAAGCCTTTTAAGAAAAGAAGCAGGGGAAGAAATCAAAGTTTTTACATATACCCATTAAAAAAAGAAGAGCCTAGGCTCTTCTTTTTATTTATAAGTAAGATTTTTCATACTAAGGTCAAGGGCCTTAACACTGTGGGTTAGGGCTCCAAGGGAGATATAATCTACCCCTGTCTCAGCTACAGACCTAATATTTTCTAAACTAATATTACCAGAGGCCTCACTAAGGGCCTTATTGCCTATAAGTTCTACTGCCTTTTCCATTTGATCCAGGCCCATATTATCTAACATAATAATATCTGCTCCTGCTTCTAAGGCCTCCCTAACCTGATCTAAGTTTTCAGTTTCCACTTCAATCATTTTCCCAAAGGAACCAAAATCTCTCACCCTTTGGACAGCTTCACTTATACTTCCTGCAGCTGCAATATGATTATCCTTAATCATAAAGCCTTCAGAAAGATTAAATCGGTGATTATAGCCACCACCAACTTTAA
>JASKZW010000131.1 GCA_030147425.1 Tissierellales bacterium | reverse complement strand
ATGGAATAGCAAAGATTAATTTAACCGAAGCAGGAGAGTATAAGGTAATAGTTAAGGATAAAGAAGACGGTAAAGTATTAAAAGAGATTACTTTAACTATGACTGATACTAAAAAAGACCTGGAGGAAAAAATAGAGGAAGGTAAAAATACTAGCACTAATGGAAAGACTTATAATAGTAGAAAAAAATTAAAAGATGCAATAGAAGAAGCAGAGAAGATTTTAAATGATGAAAATTCTAAGCTTGAAGATATGAAAGAAGCTATAAAAGCTATCGATGATGCTATAAATGGTCTTGTAAATCAACCATCAACAGGAGGATCATCTGGTGGAGGAAGCTCATCTTCAGATAGAGATAAGAATAAAGATAAAGATGATGATGACGATAGAAGAGACGATAGAAGAGATAGATACTATGATGATGGTGGCAGAAGATATTCTTCATCTACAGATGAAGTAAGATATTTTAAAGACTTAGCAGGATATGCTTGGGCAGAACCAGCTATAAAGAATTTATCTATGAGAAATATAATTAAAGGAAAAACAGAAGATAAGTTTGACCCTTCAGCTAACATAAAAAGGGGAGAGTTTGCTGTTATAGTTGCTAGATATTTAAGACTAGATACTACTAATACAGTTGTATTAAATAATTTTGATGATGTATCTAGGGATAAATATTACTATACTGCAGTAAACCTATTAGCAAATAAAGGTATAATTGAAGGTAAGGGTGCTAGAAGATATGATCCTGAAGCTCCAATAACTAGACAAGAAATAGCTAAGATTGTAGCAAGCTTAGATAATAAGTCAGTAGGAGATAAAACTAGTATAAATAAATTTAAAGATCATGGTAAAATAGCTAGTTGGGCAAAGGAACCTATGGCTAAGTTGGTTAATAATAATATTTTAACTGGATATGGAGATGGTACAGTTAGACCACAAGGTAATGCTAAGAGGGCAGAAGTAGCTGTTATGATCTATAGACTGGGTAATTAAAGATTTATAATAATTATATATATTAATTTAAAATATCCCTGACAGATAGTCAGGGATATTTTTATTGTTTTACTATATTTCTATAGAAATTACTAAAAGTAATGTTACATATGCTAAGGTTAGTGATTATCGATTAAATGAAGTGATTAAAATTACAACTAAGTTTATGTATAAAGTTCTAGAAAATCTACAGATAGCCTTTATTGTGGGCGAATGGGGAGTTTTAGGTCTTGCTAGATTAGGATTATCAAATTCCCAATTAGTATTATCAAATATATTATAATACAGTTGTTGAATATGTTAAATCTTTAGATGGTAAGCTACATGGTAAGAAAAATATTTAGTTTACTAGATTAATAGTAAATTTAACAGCAATTGGTAAAGATACTATAGATGTAGGAGGATATGAGTTATTAACAGTTTTAATAGATTTTGATAAAACTATTTTTTTAGGTTTAAATGGAACTATTTGGCCCTAATAGCTCTAGACTCTCTAAATTATCCTCGCTAAAGAATTCAGAAGCTAAAACACAAGCTAGTAGAGGTATGTACATTCAAATAATTTTAGATATGCCTCTAGATGATGGTGGATGGACTCTTATGAAAGAGATAAGTCTAGACCAGCAGACCCAGATATTATGAGTATGGTCATGCAAGCTTTAGCTAAATAGCAAGATATACTCGATGTAAAAGTAGCTATTGGAAAAGCCTTAATTACTATATCAAATTTTCAATTTAATAATCAAGGATTTAATAGTTGGCTTAGAAAACTGAGAAAATTATTGTTTCACTAACTTAATTAGGAATAGAATTAGAAGATGAAATGTTTTTAAATAATGGAAATATTTTTCTAGATAGCCTATTAATTTACTATAAGGAAGATAATAAATCTGTACATACACATGCTGGACAAGGTTCTAGCCAAATGGGTGTAGAGCAAGGATTTTATGGACTAGCAGATTCTAAAATAGGTAGACAAGGTAAGCCTAGTTTATATCGTCTGGTTTATATAGTATGGAAGATGCTATAAATATTGGCGAAAGTCTAAGGACTACTAAATATAAGGGCTTTAAAAATAAACATAATGATATCAGTTTTAAGTATATAAGTGAAATTAATGCACATAAAAATCAAAAGTCTATAGAATCATTAGTATCTAGGGTAATAATTAATGGTAAGGGTGAAGATATATCTGCTCCACACTTAGGCATGACTAGAGCAGAATTTATAACTATAGTAGTTAAGGCTTTAGGTCTTCTTCTAAAGAATAATCAAATGTTTGAAGATGTAAGTAAGGATAATTGGTTTTATTTTTATGTTTCTACATCAAATCATTATGGGGTTGCAAATGGAGTTACAGAAAAAATTTCAACCCTAATCGAAATATACTAAAGAAGCTATAATAATAGTTATGAGAGCATCAAAACTTGCTTGTTTAAAAAGTGAGGTTATTATAAACTCCAGATATAAACTAGCTAGGTTTATAGACTATGTAAAGGTTAGTCCATGGGCTTGGAGGCTATGACATTTTGTGTAGGAGAAAATATTATAAGTGATATTGATATGACATTAAATCATAAGAAAGATGTTACTAGGACAGAAATTGCTAAGATTGTTGGTATGTTTACTGATACTGTAATTTATCCTACAGAGTTTAACAATATTGTAGGGCATTGGCAGAAGAATATATTAACTCTATAGAGGAAGAAGGTTGGATCAAGGGCTATAGGGATGGAAGCTTTAAGGCAGATGATGATATGACCAGAGCAGAGTTTGTAACCTTAATAAATTCTCTTCTAGAAAGATATACAAAAGTTGAAAATATGTTAGAAGATATAAGGGGGTTTCCAGATTTAAAGAAAGATAGTTGGTATTATGATCAGATGCATGAGGCTATAAATAATCATGATTATATTATAGAGGATGGTGAGTAGGTCTGGACAAAGATAAAATAAATAAATTTTAAGGGATAAATAAAATAATAAAATATAAGATAAACTAGGA
>JASKZW010000130.1 GCA_030147425.1 Tissierellales bacterium | reverse complement strand
ATTCCTAAAAATCTCCCTGTTACCAAGGCACTATCAAAGTTTTCACTTTCCTTTGATCTTTTAGATGGTTCTTCTTGACTTTTTTTCATCCAGATTAATCTAGGTAGGAAATTTAATAAGAATCCTATTGCTATAAAAATTGCTCCCATTATTTTGAACATTGTATTCCCTCCTCTACTCTTCTAGAAAAACTTGGCTAGGTACATTTAACTTACCCATAATCTCTACTAATCCATCTTTTATTTCTTCTCTAGTAAAATCTTCTTTTTCTAGTTCCTCCTCTGTCATAGTACTTAGTCTTTCATAAAATCTAGCTACTACTAGAACATATTCATCTACCCTAGAAAAGTTCTGAAATAAGGTATCTTCAGCCTTGTTTATTTCTCCCTTATCTAAAAGTTCTTGTAAGTAGGAATCTAAGTCTGCCATTTCTTGTGAAAAAAATTTATCCTCTTCTCTTTCCATTTTAAAAAGTTTTCTTAAAAATTTAGCAAAACTTTTTATTTGTCTTATTAAGTAGTCCTCTTTTATCATATCCTTCTCCCCATATTTTCTAATAAGCCACTATCTTATAGTATAAACCATATCCTATATCCTTGATTTTTTCTAGTCTTTTTATAGTTTTATTTTCTAAAAAATAAATACTAGGGTCTTATAAACCCTAGTACTTACCCTAGATAATATTCCATTGCTAAAATCCAGTCTTTCCTAATCTTTACTTGGTAAAAGTAGCTATAGTGTCTGTTCCAACCATCTATAATTTCTATATACTTGTCTCCGTTCTCATATTCCCTCCAGCCTACTCCAACTACCCAGTGCCAATCTAAGAGAGCTGAAGATAGCAGAAGGGTAAAGGGATTAGCCCTTTCAATACAGGCCTTTATATCTTCAAAGGAATTTAAGTTGTTAAATTTAAGATCATATCCCTTAAATTTAAAATACCTACTTGCTCCTTTTTCAATTCTGACAACAGGACCATTGCCAATTAACTGATGGGCCTTAACTAAACTTTCATACTCGCTATTATTTTCTAGTAAATTTGTTTTCCCCTGACTTGCAAAGTATAAAATTATATTAGCTACTGCAACTGCGCCACAATGATTTCTACCATATTTTAAATCTGTCGTAGTTACAATGTTCATATTACTATAGTCTAATCTTCTTTCCTCATATGCTCCCCTAGGCATATCAGACCAAGGAATAAACTGATAGCCTCCACCTTTTAATAAGTTTAATATTTCCATATCTACATATCCTTTTCTATTAATTCTTCTGTTTCTATATTATATTTATATTCTATATCTTGGTTTTTACTATTAAATATTTCTATTTCTATAACTTTTTCCTTCTTGTCTTCCTTGATTTTCCATTCTTTTAGACTATAATCACTTCCACCATCTTTTAAGGCCTTATCTAGAAACTTGTCTACCTTGTCTAAATCTTCTAATCTTATATCCCCACTTTGATTATCATAGTCCTCTACACCCTCTTTTAGGATTTCTCCATTAGTAGAATCTATTTTTACTTCATATTCTTTATCAACAGTATAGGCTTCTATTTCATATACATATTTTTTGTTTTCTAATTCTAAGCCTATTTTGTTAATCTTTGTATCTGGATATTTTTCTAGAAAGTTATTAAAGACTTCCCTTTCCCCAATTTTTACTGATTCTAGTTCTATCCCATCTTGTGATTCAGTATGAGTATCTTCTGGTCCTTGCTTAGATTCACACCCAACTAAGGCTAGAAGCAATACTAAAACTAGAAAGATACTAGTTAGCTTTTTGCCCATACTATTCATCCCCCCTGTATTAAGATTTTCTTTCTTAGATTAATCTATACCCTAAAAAAGGCTTGTTTAATTATAAATTATTAGTATTCTTATAATTCTTGGGTATATTAAAACTAACAAGGGGGTATTGAAATGAATAAAAATATTATTGAAGGTAAATGGGAACAAGTTAAAGGAATTATACAAAAGGAATGGGGAAAGCTTACAGATGATGATTTGGATATGATTGGTGGAGATGAAAGAAGACTTCAAGGTAAGCTTCAAGAAATGTACGGAATGGATGAGGAAGAGTATAAAAAAGAGATGGATAGGGTTTTAAAGGACCATAAGTAAAAAGAAGAGCCTCGGCTCTTCTTTTCTTATTTATATTTGCTCATAATAAAGTTCTTGGTTTTTATACATAGCTAATTTATTTATTCCTTTTGACTTTAAAAATTCTATAGCATCATCAAAGTTCAACTTAAAATTATTAGTATAATGGCAGTCTGAACCTAGACTTATAAGTTGTCCTCCCAAATCTAGGTAAAGATCTAGAATATAACTATAAAAATCTAAGTTACCATATTGGTACAGACTTCTTGTATTTACTTCCAAAGCAGCTTCTCTTTTTATTAATTCTGATAATATTTCTATAAACCTATCTTCTAATCTTTTTATATTATTTAGATCATATTCCTTTCCTCTCAAGCAAAAGTCTATATGACCTAAAACATTAAAATTAATAGGTGACTTTACTGCCTTTAAAAGGTTTTCATAATAATCTTCTATTAAGTCCCATAAGTTTACATTCTTATCTAGCTTTCTCATATAATCTAACTTACCATTTTCATGAACACTTAGAATTATTAGGTCATATTCCTTGCCATCTAAGTATTCTAAAACCTTGTCTACATTATCTTCCCTATATCCTATTTCTAAGCCCTTTCTAATCCTATTCCCATATTCCTTATTTAATCTATCTACTTCTTCACAGTAGGCATCATAGTCTGGAACTAAATCCTTATAGTCCCTTAATACACTATTAAAATCTAGATGCTCTGTAGAAACTATAGGTCCTTCTGTTAATTCTAAATAGGCTTCAAACTTTTCCTTTGAGTCATGGGAAAAGTGTGTATGCATGTGTTGGTCTACTATTCTATCCATATAAATTCTCCTTAATCTTAGTTTTCTTCTTAACTATATAATACTAGTCTTTATATTTTTTTCAATATAAAAAGCCTACTATAAAATTATAGTAGGCTTTCACTAGTCTCTTTCCTCTAGAGCTTCTAAATCTATATTGTATTCATATTCTATTTCTTTTCCTAAGCTATTTTGTACCTCTACTTCTAAAATTCTACCTCTGTTCTTATGTTTAAACTCCCATTCTTTTATATGGGATCCTTCTCCTGCGTCTGTTAGGGCCTTGTTTAAGAATTCATCTATACGGCCAAAGTCATTTATAGTTAAATCCCTGTCCCTATCCTTTATCTTAGTTTCAGCTATTGAACCATCTATTACATTAATTTTTAGTTTATATTCTTTTCCTTCTTCATATCCTTTAACCTCTATAAGGTTCTCTACTTCTGATTCAATTTTATGAACCCTAGCATTCGGATACTGCTGTAAAAAAATATTAAAGGCTTTCTTGATTTTTTCTTCTAAACTTATGTTTTCCATTAACATCTCCTCCTTTAGTATTAGATTACACCTATATTATAACCTATTATCTATAATTGAATCAATCATTTTTATTAACTTTTTCCTATATTCTGGATTAGAATCAATAGCATAGAAAAACATAGCTACTTGAACTAGATAGTAATCTAAGGCCTTTGGAGAATAGTAATGGTATCTACTATACTCACTAAGAAAACTAGATCTTTCTATATGGGTGTCAAGAAACTTCTGTCCTGGCCTTAGTACCAAGGCCCAGGCTAGGTCAAATTCCCTTGGTCCATAGCCTGACAATTCATAGTCTAATAGGCAACTAACCTGGCCTTCTTCCCAAAGAATATTAGCATAGTGACAGTCTCCATGAATGAAACAGTATGTTTGACCTATATCCTTATCTTGAAGAAATTCCCAAACATATTCTAAATTTTCCTTAATGTAGTATTCCTGATTTATAGACAGGTCTCTTTTTAATACTGGCTTATAAAAAGTTTTTTCCCTATGGACCCTGGATAATAGTTGGGCATACTTATCCATATAAGTTATGGATTTAAAGTTCTCATTATTTCCTACAATACTTGATAGCCTTTCTCCATTAACCTTTTCTGTTATCAAAAACCTAGGCCTATCCAAACTGTAATCTAAGATTTTAGGTTTTTCTTTTAAATCTATTGCCTTAATTACTTCTACTTCCCTTCTTATATTAGCTGTTTTTTGCCTTTCAACCTTTAGAAAAGCTTCCTTAAATTGATCTTTATAAATTCCACATATATGGAAGACATCATTGCCTGCATGAGGATAGCCTAAGATTTCTTTTATTTCAAAATTGTTTATTTTTAAAGTGAAGGGATCTATAGTTTCCCTCCACTTATCTGGATGTTTAACCATTGTAAACCTCCT
>JASKZW010000065.1 GCA_030147425.1 Tissierellales bacterium | reverse complement strand
ACATTGGCAACTAGAACGTCCTTTGTAAAGTTTAAAATATCTAAAGGATTATTTGATAGATAAATTTCTATATTATCATCTTTAGCAAGGCTCTTATATAGTTCAATATAGTCTATATTAGTAAAAGGATGCTTAACTGGATAACCAAATATATCCCTATAATCCTTTTCAGATAGTAAATCAGTATAAGGATTAATATTGTTTTCTGCCAATAGGTTTTCATCCATTAAAGGATTTCCTACTTCATCATTTGGATAATTAAGTAAGAGATATA
The DNA here is from genome assembly GCA_030147425.1 of Tissierellales bacterium. The sequence continues at coordinate 4,170 of JASKZW010000065.1, read as the reverse complement.
CCTTTTTACCTGTCATAGCAATACTTTTTAAAACCATAGAAAACCTATTTCTACTTAATATTGGAAATACAATACCTACTTCATCATCAAATTTATTATTAATATCTTCCATAACCTGCTCAATGCTAGCATAATTTCCCTGTGCACGAGCAATTAAGGATTCAGTAATACCTACAATATCATTGTCTTTTAACTCAAAGCCCTCATATTTTTCAGCCTTTAATATAGAATCAACAACAATTTCAACTATATCGTCGCCGTCCTTTACAATAGGAGTTCTAATACCCCTAGCTGTGGTACCTACAGTTCTCACCATTAAAATTCCTCCTAATTAAATAAATAACATCGCCTACTATATATTATACTAAATGCCAGCTAATTTAAAGTAATTTAGTTAACTTTAATAAAATCAGATTCGGTTATGATATAGTCCACAGGTAGATCAAATTTGTTTCTAGGACACCTGTCTATTATTTGAAAGTCAAAGGCTAGTGCTGCCTTTATAGTTTTCTTAGGAAGTTTTTCAAAAAACCTATCATAGTATCCTCCTCCATATCCTACTCTAAAGCCTTTTAGGTCAAAGGCTAGGCCTGGTACCAGGACAAGGTCAATATCCTCTATATTCATAAGATTTGAAGTATTTGTAGCCTCTAAGATTCCATAGTTTCCCTCTACTAGGTCCCTGTCAAAATCTTCTATAAGAATAGGAAGCATTTTACTTTCCTTTGGAAAGGTAAGGGGAACACTTATATTTTTTCCTTTTTCGATAGATTCACTTATTATTTTGTGTGTATTAACCTCACTTTTAAAGGAAACAAAAGTAAAAATGTTCTTGGATTTAGTAAAAATTTCAGAAGAAAATAAATTCTTTTTAATTTTTTTAGATTTTTCCATTAAGTCAGGAATGGCTAAACTATCCCTTTTCTCAGTCATTATTTTTCTGATTTCTTTTTTATTCATAAGTCCTCCTTTGTAACCGATTTGTAATAATTAACATATTATATTATAATATAGCATATCGTAGGAAATTTATCAGGAAATTAAGTTTTTAAATATAAATTAAGTATGTTATAATGTCTAAGATATATTATTGAATTGGGGTGTAAAAATGATAAAGTTTGAGGAGGTTAATAAAGAGTATGAAAATGGTGTAGTTGCATTATCAGACATTAACCTAGAAATTGAACAAGGTGAATTTGTTTTTTTAGTAGGTCCTAGTGGTGCAGGAAAATCAACCTTAATGAAACTTATATTAAAGGAAGAAAATCCCACATCAGGGCAAATTTACTTGAACTATAAAAATATCACTTCTGCTCCAAACAGAAGTATTCCATATATAAGAAGGTCAATGGGAGTTGTTTTCCAGGATTTTAGGCTTTTAGAAAACAAGACAGTTTTTGAAAATGTAGCTTTTGCTATGGAAATTATAGGAGAGAGCCCAAATAAAATTCAAAGAAATGTTCCAGGAGCTTTAAAGCTAGTAGGCTTAGAGGATAAAATACATTGTTATCCTAATGAATTATCCGGAGGAGAACACCAAAGGGTAGCTATAGCTAGGGCTATTATCAACAATCCATCTGTCCTAATAGCAGATGAACCTACAGGAAATCTTGACCCAGATACTTCTTGGACTATAATGGAATTGTTAGATGTGATTAGTAAAACAGGAACAACCATACTAATGGCAACCCATGCTAAAAATATTGTAGATAAGATGAAGAAGAGAGTTGTTACAATAGAAAATGGAAGAATAATTAGTGATGAAAAAGAAGGTGCATATACTTATGAGAATAAGAATATTGATTAATGTAATTAAGCAGGGTCTGCAGGGTATGTGGCGAAATAGGAGTATGGGACTAGCTTCTATAGGTTCAATAGCAGCTGTTTTAATTATATTAGGAATTGTTTTAACAATGATTTTAAATATAAATCACATTGTTGAAGAAACAGGAAATAAGTTAGATGAATTGCATGTCCTTTTAGATTATGATATAAAGGAAGAGACTAAGGAAAAAGTTCTTGCAGATTTGAAGAAAATAAAGGAAATAGAAAATATAGAATATATAGATAGAGATGAGGCATTAGAGGACATAAAGGAAGACTGGGATGATTATGGTTATTTATTAGAAGGTTTAAAATACAACCCTTTACAGGATTCCTATATGGTACAACTAAATGATATAGAAAAGGCTAAGAATGTAGTAATAAAGATAGAGGGAATGGAAGGGGTAGATGAGGTTACTTACTTCCAGGAGTTACTAGATAAGCTTTTAAAATTCACCAAGCAGGTTCAAACAGGTGGATTTATAATAATTATAGTACTAGTTCTAATATCAGTATTTATTATATCTAATACTATAAAGATAACAGTAAGTGCAAGAAAGAAAGAAATAGAAATAATGAAATATATAGGTGCAACCAATGGATATATAAGAGGTCCATTTTTGATAGAGGGAGTTATGTTTGGTTTAATAGCATCTATACTTTCAACCGGGATAGTAAAAGCAGGATACAAAAAAGTTTTTTTAACAGTTAATAGGAGTTTAAGCGATTTATTAACATCTTATGGGTCTTATGTTTTAGATCCAAAGATTATTATGCCAGATATAACAGTTATATTTATAGCAATAGGAGTAGGAATAGGAGCTTTAGGAAGTTTAATATCGTTAAAAAAATTCTTAGATGTATAATTTAGGAGGTTTAAAATGGGAGTCAAAAAGCATAGGAAAATATTAGGTGTTTTATCAGCTGTATTAATTTTTAACTTCTCAACAAGCTTTGCTAAGAATGATGTTAAGGAGTTAAAAACAAAGAAAACCAATACAGAAAGTCAAATGGATAAGAAAAAAGATGAAATTAAGACTTTAGAGTCTGAGACTGAAAAAGTAGAAGCAGAAATTAAAAAACTTGAAGAAAAAATAAATACAACAAAAAAAGAATTAGAGGATGCTGAGAATGAAATACATATCTTAAGCGAAAATATTAAGGAGACAGAGGAAAAACTAGAGAAGAAAGAAGAGGAATTAGAAGAATCTGAGGAAGCTTTTGGATCTAGGCTTAGAGTTATGTATAAAAACGGAAATGTAGGACATTTAGAGGTTTTATTATCATCAGCAAATTTAAAGGACTTTATATCTAGAACAAGGATGTTACAAAAAATAGCAGAACATGATGTAGAGTTAATAGAAGATATAAAAGAACAAAAAGATGAAATTGAGAGAGAAAGAACTAATTTAAAGAGTCAGAGAGTATCTTTAGAAGCTACAAAAACAAGATTAGCATCGAAAAGAGAGGACTTGCAGACTGCATCAAGATCTCAAGAGAGATTAAGAAGTAAGTTAAAGGAAGATATAAGTAAGGCAGAAAAAGAATTTGATAATTTAAACAAGTTAGCTAAGGAAATTGAAGAAGAGATTTTAAAGAAACAACAAGCTAATAAGCCTTATATTGGCGGTGGCAGTAGTGGTGGAACAGGTGGAGGAATGGGCTGGCCAGTACCAGGATATACTCGTATATCCTCACCATTTGGTTATAGGGTCCATCCAGTATTCAAAACTAAAAAATTCCACTCAGGTATAGATATACCGGCACCTTCAGGTGTAACGGTAAATGCAGCTGCAGATGGTAGGGTAATTCATTCAGGAAGATTAGGTGGTTATGGTAACACTATAATTATAGATCATGGTGGTGGGGTTGTTACTTTATATGGACACAACTCATCGCTTTTAGTAAGTACAGGGACAAATGTTTCAAGGGGAACTCCTATTGCTAGAATAGGTAGTACAGGGGTTTCAACAGGACCACACTTACACTTTGAGGTAAGAAAGAATGGTAGCTGTATAAGTCCTTTATCTTGGTTAAAATAGTTTAGAATTAAAAGAGGGAGTTATCCCTCTTTTATTTACTTTAAAGGAAAAATTGGGGTGAGAATAGTGTCTAAAAATAAGAAAAGATTTTTACTGATACTTTTACTAGTAGTTACTAATGTTTTTACTTTTTTAGGAACAAATTTTGTAAATTTAAAATTAGGAGATAATGTAGTTGTTTCTAAAAAGGAATATAATAAGCTTGTTAAAAATTATGAAACATCTGCAAAATCCAACGTTCTTAAAAAATATATAAAGGATAATTTCCTGGAAGAAGTAAGTGATGAGCAGTTAAGGGATGGGG
>JASKZW010000044.1 GCA_030147425.1 Tissierellales bacterium | reverse complement strand
AATTATTATTTTTGTGAATAATTAAACCAACTATGTAAGATATAAATATAAAGCCTATAAGAAATCCGAAACTAGGTGAAAATACAGTCTGAGGACCGCCGCTAAAGCCAGCAAATACTCTGACTCCAATCAAACCTAAAATCACATAAACTAATTGGGATAGGGCTCCTAGTTTAGGCCCTAGTACTACTCCAGCCAGTAGAGTAAATAAAGTTTGTAGGGTAATAGGTGCCGGTTTCAGCGGTATGGTTAAAAAACCACCAACTGCAGTAAGTGCAGTAAATAAAGCTACTAATACCATATCTCTTGTTTTAATTTTCATAATAACCTCCTAGTTAACTAAAGTATGCTTTACTGTTTACGATTGTATTATAGTAAAGTTAGGTCTAAAAGTCAATAATTGTATCCTATAAGTCTTGTAATTTGTAAAAAAAAGTGATTAAATGTAATATGTATGTAGATGAGAAATTTAAGGAGGGAGTATATGACAGAAAAAACAGACAAAAAGAATACTTATGCAAACCTAGGACTTATACTAGTAGCTTTTGTATGGGGAAGTGGATTCGTAGTAACTAAGGGTATTTTAGACAAAATACCAACATATTATCTTTTATCTTACAGATTTATAATATCATTTATAATAATATCTATAGCTTATCATAAGAAATTTAGGGAATTTAACAAACAAAATGTAAAGGCAGGACTTCTATTAGGAGTTTTCATGTTCTTGGGTTTTGTAAGTCAAACCATTGGATTAAATTATACTACAGTAGGAAAACAAGCCTTTATAACAGCATCTAATGTTGTTATGGTACCTTTTATATCTTGGGCTATAAGCAAGAAAAAGCCGGATACATATGATTTCATAGGGGCATTTTTCTGTTTTCTTGGAGTAGCTATTATTAGCTTGGATGGAAATTTAACCCTAGGTATAGGGGAATTATTATCCTTTTTAGGAGCATTTTTCTTTGCTACACATACAGCTTCAATAGGCTATTTTGCAAAGGATAATTGCCCTATAGTATTATCTATATTACAAATGTTAATGGCAGGTATCTTAGCCCTAGGCTTTGCCTTTACTTTAGAAGGGGAGCCTGTAATGTTAACAAGTGAAACATTTTGGCCTATAATTTACTTGGCATTCTTTAGTACATTTTTAGCATTCCTAGTACAAAACGTAGCACAAAAATATACATCACCAACAAATGCAGCTATGATTCTAAGTTTAGAGGCTGTATTTGGTACAATTTTAGGAATTATACTTTTAAAGGATCCATTCAACTTTAGAATGTTGGTAGGATTTACCCTAGTTTTTGTATCAATTATAATAGCTGAGACAAAGTTGGAGTTTCTTAAGCCCAAGCAGCTTAGTAGAAAATAAGGAGAAAAAGGATCGGAGGATGGAAATTATATTATCCTAGCGATCCTTTCTTTTATCTGTTCTGTAATTATCCATAACACCAGCAAAGATTTCACCAGAGCTTGGCGGTGTATAGGTTATGGCATTAGCACCAGCTTCTATAGTTTCTAAGATTGACTTATCTGTTGGTCCACCAGTTGCTATAATAGGAAGCTCTTCTCCATATTGGTCCCTGATTTTCCTAACTAATTCAGGTGTTCTAGCTCCTCCAGACACATTTAAGATTCTTACACCAGCATCTAGTTTAGCATCATAATTATCAAACTCAGAAACAACTGTAGATATAATAGGTATATCTATCCTATTATATATTTGACTAATAGATTGGGGTGAAGTAGGTGCATTTACTACTACTCCATAAGCTCCTAAAAGTTCAGCTTGTAGGGCTATATCCACAGATCTTTTTCCACTAGTAACTCCACCACCAACTCCAACAAAAACAGGAACTGGAGCAACTTCCAAAATAGCCTGGGTTATGGATAGTTGGGGAGTAAAAGGATAAACTGCTATTATTGATTGGGCATTGGTGTTTTTAATAACAGCTACATCAGTAGAAAATAAAAGAGACTTAATTCTTTTACCTAGGATCTTAATCCCGCTGGCCCTGTAAATAACTTCAGGAACTTCAATCATACGTCCTCTTAGTTTAGACTTTATTTCTGGCACATATTTTTCATTTCTTTCACTTTGTTTTTCTTCTTCTACTTTAATATCTTTAGACATTTAATCACCTCCGAAACTATATTATACAATATAGTTCAGTTTATAGTTACCCTAATTTAACTTTTTATAATATTTGATTATATGGGCATATCTTTATTATATAAATTTTATATAGTATAATACTTATAGTTACATATTAGAAGGGAGAAAAAAATATGAGAATACTTGAAGGTTTAAGTTCCCTATGGGACACTTTTAGTAGTATAATTCCACTTACAGGTGCACTTCTTTTCGTTCAGCTTGTTATATTAAAAAAACCTATAGCTAATGTAAAAGAATTCACTATAGGTATTTTACTTAGTGGTTTTGGACTACATTTTTTCTTAAAGGGGGTAAACTTAAGTTTAATTCCTTTAGGAGACACTGTAGGAGCTAATTTAGTTGTAGTTAACAGCAGGTGGCTAATAATTTTAATAGCCTTTGTAATTGGCTATTTTGGAACCCTAGTAGAACCAGCTTTAAAGACGCTAGCTTTGGAGGTAGAAGAGGTAACTATAGGGGCCTTGCCAAATAAGGCTTTAATCCATGCAGTTGCAATAGGTTTTGGCTTAGGAATGGGTATAGGAATATATAGGATACTTAATAATATTTCCTATTTTAAAATAATAATGCCCCTATTGGCTATAATAATGGTACTAATGCTATTTGCTCCAGATGAGTTTAGAGCCATAGCAATGGACTCAGCAAGTGCTACTACTGGACCAGTTAATATACCTTTAAATATGGCACTAGCAATAGGTTTGGCTAGAATAGTAGAAAATGCAGACCCATTATTATCTGGCTTTGGTGTTATTGGATTAACCTCAATAGGAGCAGTAATTTCAGTATTGAGCTTAGGAATTTTAACAACTTTAAGATAAGGGGAGGTAAGTATGCTAGATATAAAGTGCATCATAGCTATAGTAGAGCGTGGTAAGGCAGACCATATAGTAGACGAGGCTAAGACTGTAGGAGCTACAGGAGCTACTATAATGTATGGTAGGGGAACAGGTGAAAATGAAGCTTTAAAGTTTTTTAATTTAAATATTGAGGCTTCAAAGGAAATAATTATGATTTTAAGTGAAAAGTCTAAATTTAAACCTATTTATAAAAAGATTATAGAGGTAGGTAGGTTAGATGAACCAGGAACAGGAATAATATTTACAGTTCCTATTACTAACCTAGTAGGCTTACATCACAGGGAAGAAATAGATGAATTAGAAGATAAAGATGCCTAGGATTTATATCCTAGGTTTTTTTATATTACTAGCCTATAGTATAATATAACTATTAGAAAGAATAGAGGGGATAGGATTATGAGAAAAGAATATATAAGCTATGAAAAAAACCTACCAATAAGATTTAAGCTTTTAGATATAAGGAATTATCCCTTACACTGGCATGATTCTATAGAAATTATATTTGTTTTAAAGGGCAGCTTAAAGATAGAAATTGGTGTAGAGTTATATGAAATAGGGGAAGGCCAGCTAGAGATAATTAATCATAATGAAATCCACAGTATAAGTAGTTCAGAAGAGAATATAGCCTTAGTTTTAAACATAGACCCTAATTTTTTTGAAAAATACTATGATGGAGGCAGGGAAATATTTTATTATGCAGACTCCTCTGATGAAAATATACAAAAATCTAAAAAGTATAAGCTTTTAAGAAAGCATATTATAGAACTTTTTTATGAGTATGTAAAAAAATATGAAGACAGGGATTATATTATAGAGAAAAAACTTTTAAAGCTTATGTACCATCTTTTAAATAATTTTCACTATCTTTTTTATGAGGAGGAAAGTCTTAGGGAAGATGAGTTTGAGTTGGAAAGATACCACAGGATTGTAAATTATATAAAGAAAAACTATAGTAAAAAGATAAGCTTAAAGGAAATAGCTGATAAGGAGTA
>JASKZW010000148.1 GCA_030147425.1 Tissierellales bacterium | reverse complement strand
TTTATAAATATATAAGAGCCAGGCTAAGCCTGGCTCTTTTTATATTTCCCTTCTATTTTCCATAGCCTTCGATAAGGTAACCTCATCAAAGTACTCTAAATCTCCACCTATTGGAATTCCATGGGCTATCCTAGTTACCTTTATGTCTATAGGCTTTAATAGCTTTGATATATAAAGGGAAGTTGCTTCTCCTTCTACTGTAGGGTTTATAGCTAAGATTATTTCCTTTAAGTTTTCATCATAGACCCTCTCTAGAAGTTCTTTTACCTTTATATCTCCTGGTCCTATACTTGACATAGGCGATATAACTCCATGAAGCACATGGTATTGACCCCTATATTCCTTGGTCTTTTCCATAGCTATTATATCCTTAGGTCCTTCAACTACACATATAGTAGATTTGTCCCTAGACTTATCCCTGCAGATATGGCAAGGATCTACATCTGTAAGATTGGAACATATACTACAATATTTTATTTCTTTTTTTGCATCAATCATAGCATTAGCTAGCTTCTCAACCTCTATATTATCCATATCTAATATAAAGAAAGCTAACCTTTGAGCTGTTTTCCTTCCTACACCAGGTAGTTTGGATAACTGATCTATTAAATTGCTAATAGGCAATGCATAGTAATCCATTTTATCGCCTCTTTTCTTTACAATCCAGGTATATTCATACCTCCTGTTAGTTTTTGCATCTGAGCTGCTGTTTTCTCTTCTGCCTGTCTCATAGCTTCGTTTACAGCTGCTAATACTAGATCCTCAACCATATCTACATCTTCTGGATCTAATATATCCTTATCTATTTTTATTTCTATTAATTCTTTTTTACCATTAACCTTAGCTGTAACTACTCCTCCACCTGCACTAGCCTCTATTATAGTTTCATCTAAGTCTTTCTCCATTTTTTCCATTTCTTTTTGCATTTTTTTAACTTGTTTCATCATGTTTCCCATATTTCCCTTACCCATTCCTGGGAATCCGCCTCTCATCATTCTAATCTCCTCCTTATTGTATTTCAACCTTATCTGGTCCAAAGAAATCTACAAGATCTTCTTTAAGGTCTTTTTTTTTATTTTTATCTATATCCTCTATTTGATTTTCCATATAAAAATCAAAAGATATATCTTTATTTAAATACTTAGAAACTATCTTCTCTAATTCATCCTTGTTCTCAGCCATTGAAATTGCCTCCATATGGAAGTTATGGGAGCTTGGATAAACCAGGCTAATAGTATCTTCTTCATAGCTATATAGGTCTGCTTCTATTAAAAAGGCATAAAGTTTTACACTTTGCTTTTTTATCTCATTTAAGATTGCTGGCCAATGTTTCTGGGCATCGTCTAAGGATAAGTCTCTATCTGACATAACTGCCCCATCTTTAACTTCTTCTTTATTGTCAACTACTTCCCTTGATGGAGTCTCTTTTGAATAACTAGGCTCTAATCTTTCCCTAGGACTATCTTCCCTATCAGGCTGTATTTCTATTTTCCCAGTTTTTAAGGCACTCTCTAACCTAGATATCCTTTCCATTAGATTGTAGTCGTCTTTCAGCTTTACTAGCTTTATAAGTGACATTTCCAATATAACCCTAGGTTGACTAGACCACTTAGCTTGATCTTCTGACTCTGCTAGCGTATCTAGTGCTTTAAGAATAAAGTCTAGGCTAAACTTTTCCCCCTGCTCCCTATATTGCTTGTAAAGTTCTTCATCCATATTTAATATATCTAGGGATGCATCTGAAGATTTAACTATTAGGAGATTTCTAAAATGTAGTATCAAGTCTTTTATAAATTGATTCATATCCTTTCCTTCTTGGATAATCTCATCAATCTGCATTAGTATATTTTCTACATCCTTGTTATATATATAATCTACTAATTGGAAGAGCAGGTCTGTATTGGCTATACCTAAAATTTCAAGGGCATCTTCATAGTCTACCCTATCGCTGTATGCAATACACTGATCTAATAGGCTTAGAGCATCTCTCATAGCCCCTTCAGAATTCCTTGCTATAAGGCTTAAAGCCCTGTCTTCAACTACTACATCCTTATCTTCTAAAATTGCCTTCATATTTAAAATAATATTGTCAACTGTTATTCTCTTAAATTCAAATCTCTGGCATCTTGATAAAATAGTTTGAGGAAGTCTTTCCATTTCTGTAGTTGCTAAAATAAATATTAAATGTTTTGGAGGTTCTTCCAGAGTCTTAAGTAGGGCGTTAAAGGCCTCATTTGTTAACATATGAACCTCGTCAATTATATAGATTTTATATCTTGCCCTAGACGGTGGATATATTACCTTGTCTTTTAAGTCCCTTATGTCCTCTATTTTCCTATTACTAGCTGCGTCCATTTCTACTACATCAATTATGGACTCATTTAATATTCCCTTGCATATCTCACATTCATTACAAGGATTTCCATCCTCATTATTTAAACAATTTACAGCCCGAGAAAAAATCTTAGCTGTTGATGTTTTTCCTGTACCCTTTGTACCAGAGAATAAATAAGCATGACTTACATTATTGTTTTTTATTTGATTTTTTAATGTTACAGTTATATGTTCCTGACCCAAAACATCGTCAAAGGTCTTAGGCCTATACTGCCTATAGAGTGCTTGATACATATAATCATCCCCACTTTTATTTATATATACATTATATCAGAAATGTACTCCTAATGTACTATTATAGTTTGACAGTTAAATATATATTATATCTTAAAATTTCTAAAAAATTAACAGGAATAAAGGGAATTTAAATACTTAGCCGGGTAAGTCTTCTGTATATATGCAATTTTCTGTATATTTATTTGACAAAATTTCTATTTCTTTATATAATTATAATATTCAATTAATATATTTTTGTGGGAGGGATGAAATTGGATAAAAAATCTAAAAGTGAAAACAAAGGATTTTTAAAGAAAATCGAGCAGATTGGTAATGCTTTACCACATCCATCTATGATTTTCGTAATCTTATGCGTTATTATAGCTGTTATATCACATTTTGCAGCTAAGTCAGGAAATGTTTATCCTTACTTCGATGCTAAGGAAGGTAAGGAAATGACTGTTCAAGCAGTTTCATTATTAAACAAGGATGGTATCCAGTATATGTTTAATAATGCGGTTAGCAACTTTACAGGTTTCGCACCACTAGGAATAGTGCTTGTAGCTATGCTAGGTGTAGGAGTTGCTGAATGGACAGGCCTGATTGAAACAGCTTTGAAAAAATTATTATCAGGTGCAAATCCAAAGGTACTTACACCATTAGTTATTTTTGCAGGAGTTATGTCAAATATAGCTTCCGACGCTGGTTATGTTGTTGTAATTCCACTGGGAGCTATGCTTTTCGCCGAAGCAGGTAGGCATCCTATTGCCGGTCTTGCAGCAGCTTTCGCTGGGGTATCTGCAGGTTTCTCTGCTAACTTAGTTATAGGGGCAACAGACCCATCTCTTTCTGGTATAACTAATGCAGCCTTAGATAGTGCTGGAATCAATTATTCTATTGCACCAACAGCAAACTGGTTCTTTATGATAGCTTCAACTTTCTTAATTGTACTTGTTGGAACTATTATAACTGAAAAAATTGTTGAGAAAAACCTAGGATCTTATCATGGCAGTTATGAGAAAGACGACACACCTGTTACAGACCTAGAGTTAAAGGCTTTAAAAAATGCAGGAATAGCTCTTTTACTTTGCCTAGTGTTTTTTGGAATTTTAATGTTCCCGAAAAATGCTATATTAAAAACATATGATGAAGCTTTAGATGAGGTTAACTTAAACGGATTCTTAAATAGTGGATTCTTAGTTGTAATAATGTTCTTATTTATGATTCCAGGTATTGCCTATGGTAAGACTACTGGAAAACTTAAAGACACAAATGATTTAGGAAAAGCTTTTGCCCACGGTATGGCAAGTATGGCAGGCTTTATGGTATTAGCTTTCTTCGCAGCTCAATTTGTTAGTTACTTCAACTATACAAACTTAGGTAAGATTTTATCTATAAAAGGTGCTGCTTTCTTAGAAGCTAAGAAATTTACAGGCCTACCATTAATTGTATCTTTCGTTCTTTTAGCAGCTTTTATAAACCTATTCCTAGGGTCAGCTTCAGCTAAATGGGCAATTATGGCACCAGTGTTTGTTCCTATGATGATGAATGTTAATTTATCACCAGAACTTACACAAGCAGCTTACAGAATTGGAGACTCAGTAACAAATGTTATTACTCCATTAATGAATTATTTTGCAATGATAGTTGTTTTCTCAAAGAAATATGATGAAGAAAGTGGTATCGGTACTATTGTTTCTACAATGTTACCTTATTCATTAGGTTTCCTTTTAACTTGGATTATACTACTAATATTCTGGTATAAATTCAATTTACCATTAGGACCTAATGCACCAATACACGTTTCATCTTTAATACAGACTTTCATGTAATAAAAGAGTGGGAAATTCCCACTCTTTTTTATTTGACTTTTTGTAAAAATTAACATATAATAGATAACTGTAAGATAATTTGGAGAGGTGTCCGAGTTGGTTGAAGGAGCTCGCCTGGAAAGCGGGTAAACCCTAACGGGTTTCGAGGGTTCGAATCCCTCTCTCTCCGCCATGATTAAACTTTGTCATGCTAGATGGGGTCGTAGCGGTGCCCTATAACCTGCAATCCGCTATAGCAGGGTCGAAGTCCTAATTTAGCCGTCTGTATTGCACAGTCTGCCCTAAGAAAGTGGTGTTGACAGATGGGTCCTACGCAACAAAAACCTATGAACCCCGTCAGATCCGGGAGGAAGCAGCGGTAAGTAGTCATTTTTGTGTGCCGTGGGAGTGCCTGTCTCGAGCTAACTCCTTAGGTAACGTGTGGGGTACAGCGTCGATGTTAGGTGCATGACCTACATAATAAAGAGAAGCTTCTACTTTGAAAGTAGAAGCTTTTTTTGTTAGTAAGCAACTTTGTTAATTATTTAGTATTCTTGATATTTAAATGACTAACTACTATAATAAGAATGATATTAGCTTGGCGTAATAACTAAATTATTAAAGGAGACAGTATAATGACCAATATTAATTGGAAAGATAATAATAATCTGAGTATGTTAGCTGATTTTTATCAATTTACCATGGCTAACGGTTTTTTAGAAAGTGGGATGAAGGATAAAATTGCCTATTATGATATGTTTTTCAGAAAGGTTCCAGATGATGGTGGCTTTGCTATTATGGCTGGGGTTGAACAACTTATCGAGTACTTACAAAAGTTATCTTTCGACCAAGAAGATATTGAATACTTCAAAAGCAGGGAAATGTTTTCAGATGAATTTTTAGAATACTTAAAAGACTTTAAATTTGAGTGTGATGTTTGGGCTATACCAGAAGGAACTCCAATCTTTCCAGGAGAACCTATTGTTATAGTAAGAGGACCTGTTCTTCAGGCTCAAATAATTGAAACTATGGTTTTACTAACTATAAACCACCAAAGCCTTATAGCTACTAAAACTAATAGGATAGTAAGGGCAGCTAGGGGCAGAGGTGTTATGGAATTTGGATCTAGAAGAGCCCAAGGATCTAGTGCAGCTATTTTAGGAGCAAGGGCTTCCTATATAGGTGGGGCTATTGGTACAGCTTGTACAATAGTTGATAAAAAATTTAATATACCTGCCCTAGGAACTATGGCCCACAGTTGGGTTCAGCTTTTCCCTACTGAATTAGATGCTTTTAGAGCCTATGCTAGAACATATCCAGATACTTGCGTTCTTCTTGTAGATACCTATGATACTCTAAAATCAGGTATACCTAATGCTATTAAGGTTTTTAATGAAGAACTTGTTCCTAAAGGATATAGGCCTAAGGGAATTAGAATTGACAGTGGTGATTTGGCTTACTTATCTAAGGAAGCTAGAAAGATGCTAGATGAAGCTGG
>JASKZW010000123.1 GCA_030147425.1 Tissierellales bacterium | reverse complement strand
TTATCAACATCAAATTTATTTACAGTCCTATATTCCTTTTCCATTTTTTCTCCTTTCCCTAATTATCCTGCTTGTTCTATCAATACTATCTAAAACATAGTTTTTATTTTCTATTTTTTTAAGCTTTTCTAGCTCCTTAAGGCTTTTATCATCCCCTAAGTAAGCTAAGGAATTTACAGCATATTGCCTAACTTGGGGATTTTTATCTCCTAACATATATTCTAGCCAGGGCTTGGAAATAGGGTTTCTTATCTTACCCAAAGCCGAACAGGCTAGACGTCTATGATTTACTTTCTTACTTCTTAACTCCATTCTCAAGTGCATAATTAACTTATTAGCCCTTAATTCCCCTATTAGCCATATTAAAATTATTCTGTCCTCACTGGATTTAAAACTAGTGTAACGCTTGTATATTTCATCAATTAGCTCTTCTTTTTCTATTGGACTTAACTTATTTAAGTAAGCCAGCCGATCATCCTTATTTAAGCTAATAATTTTTAGTAAATGATCCTCTTCCTTAACTTTACTTTTATTAACTTCTATTTTAGCAAAAATTATATCTTTTTCTATTTCCTTGTAAGGCTTATTTCTAATAAGGGAAAGGGCCTTTAAAGATTTCCCCTCCATATATAAATGATAAGTAATCATATAATCATCTAACTCATCTAATTTATCCCACCACTTTTTCAAATTAATCACCTTAAAATATAATCATAGTATTTGTTATAATCCACTTCATTTATATGAAATCTTAACTTACTTCCTGTTCCTAAATGTTCTATATCTTCAATAGAATAATTTTCCATAAAATAATCTACTAAACTATGCTCTGAATAAGGTATTAATAATTCTACTTCTCTAAATTCATGGGGTAAATTTTCTTCGATTTTTTCCAAAAGTTCATCTATGCCCTCCCCACTAACTCCTGAAACAAATACCGGGTCTTTGATATAATTATAATCATAGTATATATCTTCCTTATCTAATTTATCAAGCTTATTGAAAACAGTAATTATAGGCTTATCTAAAACATCAAGTTCTTCTAAAATCTCATAGGTTACCTTGGTTTGAACTTCTATATTTTTATCAGAACCATCTACTACATGGAGAATTAAGTCTGAGTATTTAACCTCTTCTAGAGTACTTTTAAAAGCCTCTATAAGGCTTGTAGGCAATTTATCTACAAAACCTACCGTATCTGTTATTAAAAAAGTCTGGCCATTTTTTAAACTAGCCTGTCTGAGAGATGTATCTAAGGTTGCAAATAACATATCATAAACATATACTTTCTTCCCCTCATAATTTTCTACCTTACTTTCCTTTATTATCCTGTTTAATAAGGTAGATTTGCCTGCATTTGTATAACCTACTAAGGAAACTATGGGTATATTAGATCTATTTCTTCTAGATCTTTTCATTTCCCTGGATTTTTTTAAGTTTTCCAATTCTCTTTCAATCCTAGAAATTTCCCTTCCTATAACCCTTCTATCTAACTCTAGCTTCTGTTCTCCTAATCCTCTAGTACCTATTCCTCCACCTTCCCTTGACAAATAGTCCCTATAGCCTACTAGTCTAGGTAATCTATACTTTAACTGGGCTAGCTTTACCTGAAGCTTTCCTTCCCTACTTTTAGCCCTATTAGCAAATATATCTAATATTAAATTTGTTCTATCTAATATTTTTCGGTCTATAAGTTCTTCTAAATTCCTTAACTGGGCTCCTGAAAGTTCGTCATTAAAAACTATAGTGTCAATATCTAGTTTATCTGCAAAATCTTTTATCTCTAGAGCCTTTCCCTTACCTATAAAATAAGCCGGATCTATACTATCTTTTTTCTGTATAATCCTTCCCTTAACCAGAGCCCCTGCCGCATATACAAGTCTTTCTAGCTCATCTAAAGAAGATTCTATATCTATTTCATCATCAAACATTTCTACTCCTACAATGATAGATCTTTCTTTTCTATCCACTTATAAAAACCCCCTTTAGATATATTATAACATTTATCAGTTATTTTTATATTTATTAACAATAATAATTTTCTATGGTATAATTAATATGTTTACTACCTTTTTAAATAAGGAGGTATTTTATGTCAAAAAATGATAAATCTACAAAAAAAGTAGAGGAAACTAAAGATGTAGATAAAAAAGAAAAGGAAAATGTTAAAGGTAAAAACAAAAAGAAATTTAATTTTTTAAAGTTTTTTGCAATTTTTATATTTATTACAATAACATTATCAGTGATTTTAGTATCATCTTATGTTATAAAAACTATAAAAGATGCACCTGATATTGATCCAAAGAATATAAATGCATTACTTGATGAAACTTCTGTAATTTATGATGAGGATGGAAAGTTAATAGAGAAAATCCAAACAGAAGAATATCGAACAATTGTAAAAATCGATAAGGTTCCAGAAAGCTTACAAAATGCCTTTATTGCTATTGAGGATGAGCGTTTTGAAAAACACTTTGGAGTTGACCCAAGAGGAATAATGAGCTCCTTAATAGACAATATTAAAGCTGGAAAGACTGTTAGAGGAGCAAGTACTATAACCCAGCAGTTAGCAAGAAACCTTTACCTTACTAGTGAAAAGAAATTAGATAGGAAGGTTAAAGAAGCCTATCTTGCTATGCAGTTAGAAAGATCCCTTACCAAGGAACAAATTTTAGAAGCCTACTTAAATAGAATTTATCTAGGACAAGGGGCATATGGTGTTCAAGAAGCTTCTCAGACATATTTTTCAAAGGATGTGGACCAGCTAACTTTAGCAGAATCTGCAACCCTAGCTGGAATAGTTAAGAGTCCTACTAGATTCTCTATCTATAAAACTATTAAGGCTGCTGATTTTAATGAAGATGAAAACATTAAAGTTGGTGATTTAGATATATTAGGTGAAAAATATGTAGCAGTATATAATCAAGAGGCAGTAGACAGACAAAGAATTGTATTGAAGAAAATGTTAGAATTAGGATTTATTGATAAAAATGAATATGATAAGGCTATTAATGAAAATATTGCTGAAGCTTTAAATCCAGGTCAGAAAAAAGTTTTAGGTATATCATCCTACTTTAATGACCTTGTTAAAACTGAAGCTCTTGAATTGTTAATAAATGAATTAGGTTATACAAAGGAACAAGCTGAAACAGAGCTTTATACTGGTGGTTTAAAAATTTACTCCAGTCTTGATTTGGAAGCTCAGAAAAAACTTGAAAATATTTATGATAATTTTACTGAAGTACTTTTAGGAAATACAGATTCAATTTATGGACCAGCCTTTGTTTCATGGCGCCTGGACCAAAATAGAAATGTTTTAGATGAAAATGGAAACATAATATTTTTTGCCAAGGATAATATTTTAACTGAAGATTTAGATCTACACGTTAATAACGGAACTTTTGAGCTTAATGAAGATGGAAGTCTAAAAATCTTTAGCCCAAAAGTTGTAACTTATAACAAGCAAATTGTGCTAAGAGATTATTATACTATTGATGATAGAAAAAACTTAATTACCCATAAGCTTGGTAATTTAGATCTTCCAGAAGATGCTTTTTCTATTGAAGATGACCATATTCTAATAAAGTCAGATTTCTTAAATTCAAATAAGAACTTTTATAGAATCAGTGATAATAATAATTTAATTATTTCTAAAGACTATTACTATAACGATTTAACTGGAACTGTCCAACCTCAGTCTGCATCAGTATTGATTGACTATAGGACTGGACAAGTTAAAGCTCTCGTAGGAGGACGTGAGGCTAAGGGAGCTAAGATCCTAAACAGAGCCCTAACACCTAGGCAGCCAGGATCAACTATTAAACCTTTGGCAGCTTATCTTCCAGCCTTAGAGCAAGGCTATACAGCAGCTAGCCCTATTGATGATATACCTTTTGTAAATGAAGCAGGAGATATATGGCCTAGTAACTGGTATAAGGGCTATAAAGGTATTACTACTATGAGGAAGGCTATTGAACAATCTATTAACGTAAGTTCTGTTAAAACTGTTCAAGCTATAGGAATACCAACATCTGTTGAATATTTAAAGAAAATGGGGATTGTAGACCCAGATCCTAAGAAAAATACCTTTGTTGATAGGGAGCAAGGTCCAAATAATGATGAAAACTTATCTGCCCTTGGCTTAGGAGGAATGACTAAAGGAATTTCACCATTAAAAATAACTGGTGCTTTTGGTTCTATAGCCAATAATGGAGTTTATAAGGAACCTACAACTATAGTTAAAATTATTGATAGAAATGGAAAAACTTTAATTGAAAATAAGCCTGCATCAAATCAAGTAGCCTCTCCACAAAATGCCTATATTATGGCAGATATGCTGAGAACTACTGTATCAAATGGTATAGCTGGTAGAGCTAGAATACCTAATATGACTACTGCAGGTAAGACAGGTACAACTCAGGATAAGTCTGATGCCTGGTTTGCTGGTTTTACACCCTACTATGTTATGGCTACATGGATAGGTAATGATAATCCACAAATAAAGTTAAACCAAGGAAGTTCAGTAGCCGCCCAGTTATGGAGAATTATCATGACTCAGATGCATGAGGATTTGGAAAACAAGGACTTCGATATGCCTGATGGAATAGAAAAAGTCCAAGTTTGTAGCCAGTCTGGTAAGCTTCCAGGTGAACACTGTGCCCATGATCAGAGGGGAAGTACTATAATAACTGAACTATTTTCTACTAGCAATAAGCCTAGTCAAACCTGTGATGTTCATGTGGTTCAAGAAGTTGATACAAGTACTAATATGTTAGCAAATCAATATTGCCCTAGTTATTTAATTGGGTCAAAAGTATTTGTAAAAACAGCTAGACCTTACAATCCAGCAGACTATGATGGAATTGTGCCAGATGACTATAGATTCAGGCTACCAAGTCTTTACTGTAATGTTCATAAAAAGGGAGTTATCCAAGAGATTATTGATGATATAATTAAGCCTGATGATGAAGATATTGAAGATGAGAATAGTGAGAATGATGAAAATGATAACTCTACAAATGAAAATGGAAATAACAATCAAAATAGTCAAGAAAATAATAGCACTAATGAAAATGAAAATAGTAACCAAGACACTGACACTAATAATGAAAATGAATAAAGTAAAAGCACACCCTTAGGTGTGCTTTTATATTTTTATTTTATATTTTTAGCTCCCTTTACTACATGGGATAATAGTAAGGAAG
>JASKZW010000101.1 GCA_030147425.1 Tissierellales bacterium | reverse complement strand
AAGATAGCATGGATGAGAACAAAGGAAGAAGTAAAGGCTGGAGTTCAAACTATCCAATATCAAATTAATACATTAATGACAACAAATGGTCAAGCACCATTCTTGACTTTAATGTTACACTTTGAAGAAGATTATGAGTATGCTAAGGAAGCAGCTTTAATTCAAGAAGAAGTTTTAAGGCAAAGATTAGAAGGAATCAAAAACGAAAAGGGTGTATTTATAACACCAGCCTTCCCTAAGATAATCTATGTTTTAGATGAGCACAATGTTCATCCAGATAGCGAATACTTCTATTTAACTGAATTAGCTTCTAAGTGTACAGCAAAGAGAATGTATCCAGACTATATTTCTGCAAAGAAAATGAGAGAAATATATGAAGGAAATATTTTTGCTCCAATGGGTTGTAGGGCATTCTTATCCACATATAAGGACGAAAATGGAGAGTATAAGTTTGATGGAAGGTTTAATATAGGGGTAACTTCTATAAACCTGCCACAAATAGCTTTAACAAGTAAGGGAGACGAAGACTTATTCTGGGATATTTTAAATGAAAGACTAGAGCTGGTAAAGGAAATGTCCCTAGTAAGATACAATCTATTAAAGGATGTTACAAGTGATGTTTCTCCAATCCACTGGCAGTATGGAGCTATTGCTAGAATGGAAAAGGGAGAAAAGATAGACAAGTATTTAAAAGGTGGCTATGCAACTGTTACCCTAGGATATATAGGAATATACGAGACAGTAAAATATATGCTAGGTGTGTCCCACACTACTAAGGAAGGGGAAAAATTAGCCCTAGAAATAATGAAATTATTAAGGCAAAAAACTGAAGAGTGGACAGAAGAGACAGGCTTAAAATTTGCTCTTTATGGAACTCCTTCAGAAAATATGGCAGGAAGATTATGTAGAATAGATCAAGAAAAATTCGGTATGGTAGAAGATGTTACTGACAAAGGTTTCTATATTAACTCCTACCATGTAGATACTAGGGAGGAAATAGATGCATTTTCAAAATTAAAGTTTGAATCCCAGTTCCAGGAAATATCTACAGGAGGAAGTATTTCCTATATAGAGATACCAAACTTAAATAACAATACAGATGCTATCTTAGAAGTTATAAGATATATGTATGACAATATACTTTATGCAGAATTTAACACTAAGTCAGACTACTGTCATGTATGTGGTTTTGATGGTGAAATTATAATAAATGACGATCTTGAGTGGGAGTGTCCACAATGTCACAATAAGAACAAGGATAAAATGAATGTAGTAAGAAGAACTTGCGGTTATCTAGGAGAGAACTTCTGGAGTGAAGGAAGAACTAAGGACATTAAGTCAAGGGTACTACATTTATAGGAGGTAGCAAAATGAGATATGGTCAGATAAGAAAATATGATGTAGCAAATGGACCAGGCATAAGAGTATCTTTCTTTGTTACCGGCTGTACTCACAATTGTTTTAATTGTTTTAACAAAGAGTACCAGGATTTTCAGCATGGAAATATATGGACAGATGAAGAAACAGACCATATACTAGAACTTTTAGATAATCCCCATATTAGGGGATTGTCTGTTCTAGGAGGAGAACCCTTTCAAAATTCTAAGGATCTGACAGAAGTTTTAAGAAAGATTAACCAGGAAAAGTCTCCAGAAAAAGATATCTGGGTTTGGAGTGGTTATACCTATGATCAGATAATAAGGGATGAGGAAATGTTTGAACTTCTAAAGGAAGTAGATGTTTTAGTAGATGGTCCCTTTGTGCAAAAGTTAAAGGACTTAACCTTGAAATTTAGAGGAAGCTCTAATCAAAGGATAATAGATGTAGAGAAAACTCTTCAAAAAGGAGAGCTTATCCTATATGATATATAGTATACATATAGGATAGGAGGGTTCTTATGGAAATTAAAATTAAGTACCATGATGATAAAATAGAAAGGTTAGACTTTATTGAAGGAGAAAAGTCTGACTGGATAGATTTAAGGGCAGCAGAGACTGTGGAAATGAAGGCAGGCGACTTTAAATATATCTCACTAGGAGTGTCTATGGAATTGCCAGAAGGCTATGAAGCTCATATGGCACCAAGAAGCTCAACTTTTAAAAACTTTGGAATTATTCAAACCAATAGTGTAGGTGTAATAGATGAAAGTTATTGTGGGGATGGTGACATTTGGAAGATGCCAGCCCTGGCTATGAGAGATACTAAGATTGAAAAGGGAGATAGGATTTGCCAGTTCAGAATCATGAGGAAGATGGCTAATGTAAGTCTAAGGGAAGTTCCAAATCTAGGCAATGAAGACAGGGGCGGTTTAGGCTCAACAGGAAAAAAATAAATAAAACACAAGATATAAGATATACAACCCACCTTTTGGTGGGTATTTTTATTTCTTTTAATGGCTTGACTAGGACTGGTAAAGGGTGTATATTTGTATATAGAATAGGAGGGCTTGGGAATGAAAATCTTAAATGAAAATCTTAAAAAAATCAAGGAAAAATCAATCTAGCCTGCCTATTATTATAATTATATTATGTTTATTTGCCATAGGTATCTAGATGCCTATGGTTTTTATTTTGCATAAAATAGATTTCAAGGCTAGAAGAAGAGGAGGTAAGTTATGAAGAATGTAAAAAAAATATTTGCTTATATGAAGGATTATAAGGTCTATTATATTTTGGCAATCCTATCTATGTTAATTTCCCTTATGGCCTATAATTACACGCCATTTTTATTTTCTACAGCTATAGATAATATATTAATGGATAAGCCTATAGAATCATTAAGACTGGCTAAGGCTATAGACTGGCTAGGAGGGCAGGCATATTTAAGGGCGAATTTTTGGATAGTTGGACTTGTTATATTATTTTTTATTTTTATAAGAGGATTTTTTCTTTTCCTACAAAAACTTCTATCAGCTAGGGCTGTAGAATTAAGTATGAGGGATTTAAGGGATAAGCTTTTTGACCATATACAGAGACTTCCCTATGATTATCATGTAAAGGCTGATACAGGTGACTTGCTTCAAAGAGCTACAAGTGATATAGAGATTATAAGAAATTTTCTTTTCCTACAATTTTTAGATCTTTTAACTAGTCTTTTTATAGTAGTTAGTGTTTTATTTATAATACTAAAGATGAATAGGAAGATGGTTCTAGTTTCTATGGCAATCCTACCTGTATTATTAGTATATAGTATTTATTTCTTTAGAAAAATGAAGCTTATTTTTAAGGAAAGGGAAGAAAAAGAGGCTATTATGACAACAACCCTGCAAGAAAATATAAGTGGGGTTAGGATAGTTAAGGCCTTTAATAGGCAGGATTATGAAAGGGATAAGTTTGACAAGGCTACTAGGGAGCAAAGGGATATAGACCATAAGATTACTTATAATATGGCTAAGTATTATTCTACTTCTGATGTTTTATGTATGTCACAAATTTTAGCAGTTATTATAGTAGGAGCAATTTTAGTCTATAAAAATGAGATAAGCTTAGGTGAATATTCAGCCTTTGTGGTTTATGTAGAAATGCTAGTATGGCCTATAAGGCAGCTAGGAAGAGTTCTTACAGATATGGG
>JASKZW010000062.1 GCA_030147425.1 Tissierellales bacterium | reverse complement strand
AATGGTGTAGACTATAATGGGAATAAGGTAGATGCAGAAGAATTAAAGAAAAAGGCAGAAAAAATTTACTATCCAAATGAATATGTTTTTGATGATGGTAAGTTTATTATTAAGGCAGGGGACCAGGTTAAGGTAGATAAGATTAAGAGGCTTTATTGGGCAGCTAAGGAAGTAGAGGCTCAGTATTTTAGAAGTATAGGCACAGATAAGCCTTTAGAGCCAGGTAATCCAGATGAGGTTCTTACTATAGTTATATATAATAATCCAGATGAGTATTCTATGAATAGTGTTATTAATGGTCTAGATACTAATAATGGTGGAATGTATATAGAAAGAGATGGTACTTTCTACACTTATGAAAGAACAGAGCAGGATAGTATCTATACCTTGGAAGAACTTTTTAGGCATGAATTCACTCACTATTTACAGGGAAGATATGTAGTTCCAGGAATGTGGGGAGAGTCAGATATTTACCAGGATGAAAGACTTGTTTGGTATGAAGAAGGTGGAGCAGAATACTTTGCAGGAGCTACTAGGACTGAAGGAGTTCAGCCAAGAAGATCTATTATGAGAGGTATTTACTATGCAAATCCTAATTCACGCTTTACTGTAAGAGATGTATTAAATTCAAGCTATAGCAGTGGATTTGATTTTTATAACTATGCATGTGTTTTCCAAAATTATATGAACCATGAAAATCCAGAAATGTATAAAAAATTGACAGATTATATTATGAAAAATGATATACAAGGCTTTGATAACTATGTAAATAGTATAAAATCAGACACTAGGGTAAATCAGGAATATGAGAATTATATGAATAGGCTTTTAGAAGATTTTGATAGTTTAGATACACCTTTAGTAGCAGATGATTATTTAGATAAACATGAGGATAAAAACCATGAAGAGATCTTTAAAGAAATTGAGGAAACAACAGGGTTAAAAGATATAGAAGTTGAAAAAAGCGAGTCCCAGTATTTTGATACCTTTACTTTAAAGGGAACTTATACAGGAGATACTTGGTATCAGGGAGAAGTAAGGGATGGACAAAAAATGCATGCTGTAGTAGATGGAATGTTAAAGGATTTATCTAAGTTAGATTGGTCAGGATATAAGACTTTAACAGGATATTTTGTAAACTATAGATTAGATGAAAATTATAACTTTGTTTACGATGTAGTATTCCATGGTTACCTACCAGGAGGAGATGTGGAGGCTCCAGAAGAACCAGTAGAGCCAGAAGAGCCAGAAACTCCTGAAGAGCCAGGTAAGGAGCCAGAAATAAGGGATATAGACATTATTGGAGAAACAACAGGAAAAAAAGGAGATATATTTGACTATACATTTGATTTAACTACTACTAATGCTAAGGACATTAAGTGGAGTTTAAATGGACAGGAATATAGTAGTTATGGAGGCATTAGTGTTAGATTTGACTATGAAGGTATATATGAAATAGGATTAGAAGTTTTAGGTGAAGATGGTAATATTTATAGGGGATCTTTAAAAGTTGAAATAGGTAAAAAAGATTTCAATCTAGAAAAAGAACCTAATGATGATTTTGATAGTGCTAACAAGGTAGATATAGGAAGCTATATAATGGGAACAACTGAGAATGGTGACAAGGATCATTTCTATTTTGAGGTTGATGAAGCAGGGTATATAGATATTAGCTTAGAGGAATTAGAAGGTTCCAATTCAACCTTTCTAGTTTACCAAGACTATAATCAAAATCAATATATGTATTATCCAACAAAAGTTATTGAAAATACTAAGTCAGTTAAAGGATATTTTTACCCAGGAAAATATGTAATTCAGGTTTACTCTCATGGAAGTGATAAGGTAGACTATAGATTGACTTTAGATTAAATAAGAGGAGCCTAGTGCTCCTCTTTATTTTATATATTTATTAAAATTTCACCCTTATAAAGAAAATATTTAAAGAGAGAAATAGAATAATTATGAAAAGTTGGAAAATATATGAACTGTAGTATTAAGCCTTCTTAGAGAGTTTTTATATAATGAATATTATTCATCATTCCGAAATTTAAGAAAATTGTATTTTGTGTTTAAATAATGTATAATATGTATACTATGTCTATATTTTGTTAAAGACTTTCCAGCTTTATTGACTGGATTTTATTTAGATGGTAAAATAAATTTTAAAAGAAATGAAATTATGGAAGGATGGAGAAGAAGATGATACAATGTGACAAAGTGTCGGAAACAGTTATAAGAAGATTACCTAAGTATTATAGATATTTAGGCGATTTATTGAAAAAAGATATAAACCGTATATCTTCAAAAGAATTAAGCCAATTAACAGGCTTTACAGCATCCCAAATTAGGCAGGACTTGAACAATTTCGGTGGCTTTGGACAGCAAGGTTATGGTTATAATGTGGAGCAATTACATGATACTTTAGGAAAAATACTTGGATTGGATAAAAAATATGACACGGTTATAACAGGAGCAGGAAACTTAGGCCAGGCTATTGCAAATTATAATGGTTTTAGGGATGCAGGATTTAATGTAGTATCATTATTTGATAAGAATCCTAAGCTAATAGGATTAAAAATAAGAGATATAGAGATAAGGGACGTAGATGAATTAGAGGATTATATTAAGGAAAATAATGTAGAGATTGGAATAATTACAACTCCTCAAGAAAGTGCTCAAGGAGTAGCTGATATATATGATAGGGCAGGAATAAAAGGAATTTGGAACTTTGCTCCAGCTGACTTAAAGGTATCAAAGGGAATGGTTGTAGAGAACGTACACTTAAATGAATCTCTTTTCGCTCTATCTTATTTCTTACACAATGCAGAAGCTTGTGAAAAATGTAATACAGATGAATAGTTTGATGTAAAAAAGTATCTTAAAATTCTAGTGATTTTAAGATACTTTTTTAATATTCAAATTAATTACCAGTCCATGCCTTGAACTTGTAGGGCAATGGTGATAAAATAATATCATAGCATTCTTGCTATATTTCATAACAAATATATCTTTTCAGTATATAAAATTTAAGGAGGTCATTTTAAAATGGCAAAGGAAAATTTAAATCCATTAGAAAGTGCTCAAAAACAAGTTAAAGCAGCATGTGATGCTTTAAACTTAGATCCAGCAGCTTATGAATTATTAAAAGAACCAAAAAGAACTATCGAGATTTTAATCCCAGTAAAAATGGACGACGGAACGTTAAAAACTTTTAAAGCCTATAGAGCAATACATAACGACGCTATAGGACCTGGAAAAGGTGGTATAAGATTCCATCAAGATGTTAACATGGATGAAGTTAAAGCTTTATCAATATGGATGACATTTAAATGTGGAGTAATGGGAGTTCCATATGGTGGAGGTAAAGGTGGAATAGCTGTAAACCCATTAGAATTATCAGACAATGAAAAAGAACAATTAGCAAGAGGATATGTAAGAGGATTACACAAATACTTAGGAGAAAAAATAGATATACCTGCTCCAGACGTAGGAAGTAATGGTCAAATCATGGCTTGGATGGTTGACGAGTACGTTCAATTAACAGGTAGAAATGATATCGGAGTATTCACTGGAAAACCTGTACCTTGGGGTGGATCAGAAGGAAGAAACGAAGCAACTGGATTTGGTGTTTCTGTAATAACAAGAGAAGCAGCTAAAAA
Organism: Tissierellales bacterium; assembly: GCA_030147425.1. The sequence continues at coordinate 979 of JASKZW010000062.1, read as the reverse complement.
AGTTGGAATAGATATAACAAAAGCTAAAGTAGCTATACAAGGATTCGGAAACGTTGGAAGTTATACAGTTAAAAACGTTCAAGGACAAGGTGCTACTATAGTTGCTATAGGAGAGTGGGCTCCAGAAGAAGGAACTTACGCTATCTATAATGAAGAAGGATTAGACTTTGAAGATATGAAAAAACACATGGATGAGCACGGAAACTTAGTGAACTATCCAAAAGGTGAAAAAATATCATTAGAAGACTTCTGGAAATTAGATGTAGACATATTAATACCAGCAGCTTTAGAAAACGCTGTAACTGAAGAAGTTGCAGAAGTTGTTCAAGCTAAATTAGTATGTGAGGCTGCAAATGGACCATTAACTCCAGGTGCAGACGAAGTATTTGCTAGAAGAGGAATACCTGTAACTCCAGATATATTAACTAACGCAGGTGGAGTAACTGTATCATACTTTGAGTGGGTACAAAACTTATACGGATACTACTGGAGTGAAGAAGAAGTAGAAGAGAAACAAGAAATCGAAATGATGAAAGCATTCCACGAAATCTGGGACTTTAAAGAAGAGCATGATGTAACTGTAAGAGAAGCAGCTTACATGATCTCAGTAGCTAAAGTTGCAGAAGTTATGAAAATTAGAGGATGGTATTAATCCTTATAATATAGGAAAGAAAAGGCAGATCCTTTAGGATTTGCCTTTTTTATTAGAGCATAGTAAATAGGACTAAGATAGGAACTTTCTATTTAATTGCTTGCTTGTAGGATCAAAATATTAGTGAATGTTGATGCTTGCAAGGCTTAACTATTTTTGAAGAAAGAATTAAAGCCTGGATGAATTAGTGTTTTAGTGAGCTGTTGAAAAATGAGGCTGAATTCTTTAATACTAGTTAATAATAGAAAGGTCCTACTGATTATGTCATGTATTTTATTTTTTATAGTCTAGGTATATTAGAAGGAAAATCATTAATAATCCTATTTA